>CAZPRX010000049.1:0-7965 GCA_964588835.1 uncultured Muribaculaceae bacterium | reverse complement strand
CCCGTTCTTTTATCAGCATGACTCCATGGACTGCGGTCCTACCTGCTTGCGGATGGTTGCAATGCATTTTGGGAAACATTACTCACTGGAGACGCTAAGAAAAAGATGTGAATTTTCACGTCTGGGTGTCTCAATGCTGGGGATAAGCCAGGCAGCCGAAAGCATCGGACTAAGAAGCACAGGTGTCAAAATCACTTTTGAAGACCTTAAGGAATCAAATTTACCCTGCATAATCCATTGGAACCAGAACCACTTTCTGGTGGTCTATGGATTTAAGGGGAGGGGAAAGAGACTAAAGGTTCTTGTTGCCGACCCTTCTGCCGGACTTAATCAATTTTCAGAAAGAGAATTCAGAAATGGCTGGATAAGCACCATCTCCAGAGGAAAGGAGCTTGGGGCTGCTCTTTTGCTTGAGCCTACTCCAGAATTTAAACTGGCACCCGGAGAGATCATGAACAGAAATAAATTCAGATTTCTCCTCTCTTATGTAAAACCATACAAACAACTTGCAGTTCAACTCATTATAGGACTGGTGGCGGGATCCCTGCTTCAGCTTATATTGCCATTCCTGACTCAAAGCATTGTCGATATAGGAATTGGGACACAAAACATAAAGTTTATCTGGCTTGTGCTTGCTGCCCAGCTGGCACTTACGCTGGGGATGGTATTTGTGGAGTTTATAAGGGGGTGGATTCTTCTACACCTGGGGACGAGGGTGAATATCTCTCTGATTTCTGATTTCCTCATCAAGCTGATGAAGCTTCCGATTGGTTTCTTTGACACAAAGACAACCGGAGATTTACTTCAAAGAATCAGCGATCATAAACGAATTCAGAATTTTCTTACAGGTTCTTCACTGAACATACTCTTTTCGATGATGAATATTGTTGTATTTGGAGCGGTTCTGCTCTTTTACAGCTTTACAATCTTTGCTGTATTCTTTGGGGCCTCTGCACTTTACATATTCTGGGTCACCCTTTTTATGAAGAAAAGAAGAGAGCTTGACCACAGAACATTTGCTCAAAATTCGGCAAATCAAAGCTCTCTCATCCAGCTAATTACAGGAATGCAAGAGATTAAACTCAACTCCTGTGAAAAACAAAAACGATGGGAGTGGGAAAGAATTCAGGCGAAACTTTTTAATTTAAGCCTCAAGGGTTTGGCCTTGGGACAGTATCAGGAGGCCGGCGGAACCCTCATCAACCAGCTTAAAAATATTATAGTAACATTTATTGCCGCTAAATCTGTGATATCGGGCGACTTGACTCTGGGTATGATGTTGTCTGTTCAGTATATAATAGGACAGTTAAACTCTCCTGTTAATCTGATTATAGGGTTTATACAACAGACACAGGATGCAAGAATAAGCCTTGAGAGGCTGGCTGAAATTCATACTAAAAAGGATGAAGACGACCCTTCTACTCCACTTATCACAGAGATACCAAAAGAGAGCGGAATAAGAATCACAGATCTATCATTTAAGTATGAAGGGGCAGGTTCTCCCACAGTGCTTAATTCTATAAACCTTGAAATACCACACGGAAAAACTACCGCAATAGTGGGTGCAAGCGGAAGTGGAAAAACCACTTTGATAAAACTTATGCTTGGTTTTTATCAGCCACTGATGGGAAAGATTGAGATAGAGAATACTCCCCTGACCTCTTTCAGCATGAAGGAGTGGAGGAGAACATGCGGAGTGGTCATGCAGGAAGGATTCATTTTTTCAGACACCATAGCAAACAACATCGCTCCTGGCGATGAGTATGTAGACAAGGCGGCACTTTATAAGGCTGTTTCCATAGCAAATATCAGTACCTTTATAGAGAATTTGCCGCTTAGCTACAATACTAAAATCGGCCAGGAGGGATACGGCACAAGTCAGGGGCAGAAGCAGCGTATTTTAATAGCGAGAGCTGTTTACAAAGATCCGCAGTTTCTGTTCTTTGACGAAGCCACAAACGCATTAGATGCAAATAACGAAAAGGTCATCATGGAGAATCTTGCAGAATTCTTCAAAGGGAGGACTGTTGTAGTAGTAGCGCACAGATTAAGCACTGTCCGCAATGCAGATAACATCGTAGTCCTGGACAGGGGACGGATAATTGAGCAGGGCACACATGAAGAGCTCACAGAAAAGAGAGGAGAGTATTACAGGCTGGTAAAGAATCAGCTGGAACTGGGAAACTGATGGAAAACAAACCAAACATTGAACTGAGGTCGGAAGAGGTAAATGATATTCTGGGCAGACCTCCTGCGTGGATTGTAAGATGGGGAATATCTGTAATATTATTCATTATTGTAATTCTGCTTGCCGGTAGTGTTATTTTTAAATATCCGGATAAGATTACCGCTCCTATAGTAATAACCTCAGAAAACATGCCGGTTAAAGTGCTCGCTATAAACGGAGGTCGGATTACATCTTTTCTGGTGAGTGATCATCAGATTGTTCAGCGTGATCAGCTACTTGCAGTAATTGAAAATACGACAAAAACGGAAGACTATTTTAAGGTATCCGCACTTTGCGATTCATTAACTAATGATTTTTCTCAAAGCGAAAAATTGTCTCCACTGCCGCTGCCCGGCAGCCTTATACTTGGAGAGCTTCAGGATGAGTACACCTCTCTTGCCGAGAGTGTGAGCGAATATGTTGCTTTTATTCAGAATGACTTTCACAGAAAAAAAATTATCCGCTTAAGAAACCAGATAGAATTCCAAAAGATGCAGATATCGAATGCCTCAAGACAGGTATCAATATCTCAGGAGTCCGGAAGATTATCTCGCAAAACATGGGAACGTGACTCAACTCTGTTTGCCAGAGAGGCTACCTCTGCATCTGACATGGAGAAAAGCCAAAAAGAGTGGCTAAACTCTGTTCAGGAGCTGGAATCCCAAAAAAGTAACCTTAATAATCTTAGAATTGAACTTGAGCTGGCGGAGCAATCTGTATTCAGCATTGAAGAGGAGAGATTAAAGAGTTTACAGGAGTTCAGAAGGGTTATAAAATCTAAACTTGAGATACTTAGTGCCCAAATGGCAGCATGGAAAAGGAAATATCTCCTAACAAGCCCGGTAAACGGGAAAATATCCCTCTCCAGATACTGGGATATCAATCAGAATATAGATGCAGGAGATATTATTGCAACAGTAATACCTGAAGGAGAGACAAGGATTATAGGTAAAATATATATGCCTGTGGGAGGTGCCGGTAAAGTTAAGAGCGGGCAGAGAGTAAATATTAAGATTGATAATTACCCTTATATGGAATTTGGAATGCTAACAGATTCCGTTGAAAGAATATCTGAAGTTCCGGTTGTTATTGACAACAGAAATGTATATGTTGTGACTGTTCAATTTCCAAAGAGACTTGTAACAGGTTACAAAATTGAGCTGCCGGGAAATGAGGAGATGACCGGAATGGCTGAGATTATTACTAATGATGTAAGTATTCTGAAAAGAATTATGTACCCTGTAAGGCATGTCCTGGAAAGGCTCACTCAATCATAAAAAGTTCCTCTTTTAATCTTTCAATATACATTTTTGCCCTCTCTCTCAAAATTACCTCCTCTGCAGTTAGATTGTCACCCTTAGGACGAATAGCCTCCAAATATCTCTCCAGCAATTTTTTTGACTCTTCAAATCCCGCTTTGTCTTTGTTTTCACCTATTACCATTGCCATCTGAAAAAGCAGTTTGCTGTCTTTAGGGTTATATTTAAAAGCCTCTGCAAATGAGTTATATGCAGTCATGTTCTTATTGAAATCTGAGTAGGCCATACCTATCTGACTGTGCAGTTTATACAACAGAGACGAGTCGGGCCTCAGCTTATATAGGATATCGTTGAATATCTCTATTGCCTCCTGAGGCCTTCCGCTGTGACTAAGGGAAGATCCCAGGTAGAACAGTGTCTCAGTGTTTGATGAGTCACTTTTAAGAGCTGCAGAGAGAAGCGGGATAGATTTTTCAAAGTCTCCCATGAAGTAATTACAGGCTCCGGCGTATTTTAAAATATTTTCAGAAGAGTCGCCCTTTTCCATAAGGTAATTGTAATGGCTCAGCGCACTTTTGTACTCATCAAGTCTGTAGTGTACCAATGCAATCTGTCTTCTTAGAGGTACATATGATGAGTCAAGTTCAACACCTCTTGATGCATAAATTTTTGCTGAACTTAAATCTTTATTCAGATATGATATCTGACTTAAGTTTAACTTAGTTATAAGGCTTTTGCCGTTGATAAAATCGGCTACTTTATAGTACACTACGGCACTGTCCCGTTTTCCTAGCATCCAATAGCAATCTGCAAGATTTTTTAAAGTACTGAAATTTGAATTTTTCAGTTTTAGAAGCCGTTTGTAAATGTTTACAGCCTCTCTGGGCTGCTGATTCTGCTGTAAGTTTAAAGCAAGTTTGTTAAGTATCCGGGTGTTGAGAGAATCCTTAATAAGATAATTTTTCAGGAACTTTATTGAATTTCCATACTCACCCAGCGCAGCGTACATATCAGAGGCCGATTCCATTGCCTTTAGATTGGATGAATCCCTCTTTAACAAGATGTTATAAGTCTTAAGAGCTTTTGCGTGCTCAAACTGATTTTTTAATTCATCAGCCTGAATCATCAATTGATCAGAACTTAAATTGGATGTATCGGATACATTTTGTGAAAATGAAATACCATTAACACAAAAAATTAGGGTAAGAGTTAAGAATTCTCTCATAATTATTAAGTTTTGAATAAGTTAATCCCCCTCAAATACTCTGCCAGTTAAGTAAAAATTAAGCTAAATAATAAAAAAGGGCAGCCCGCTTGGGCTGCCCTTAGAATTAACTTAACAAAAACTATTTTATAGGGCTTTTATCCGGAAATGCAGGAATCTTTGCAGGAAGATATTTGAACTCTTTCATTTGTTGTTTAACAACTTCCAGTGCTTTATTGAGCTGTTCATCCTCACCCATGAACTCTTTATATGGATCGTTAAACACTTCAATATCCGGAGCTACTCCGGTACCTTCAATTATCCATCCGCTGCCATCGGCTGCAAACGGAGCATATGAAGGAGTTACTATTGAACCTCCGTCAACTACAGGAACAGATCCGCTGTATCCTACCACTCCGCCCCATGTGCGGCGGCCGATTACTGTTCCAAGTTTATTGTGTTTAAATCTGTAAGGGAATAAATCTCCGTCAGAAGCTGAATATTCATTTACAAGAAGAACCTTAGGTCCATGGAATGTTCCTACCGGATTTACATCTCCCTCTTTCTGATTAGTGTGCATTGAGAAATATGTAATAGTCCTCTGAAGTCTTTCAGTAATCATAGGAGATACGTTGCCACCGCCATTTCCTCTGTCGTCAATAATGAGAGCCTTCTTAGAGAGCTGAGGATAGTAATGTTTTACAAATTCATTAAGACCCGGTACTCCCATGTCCGGAATGTGGATATAACCCACCTCTCCGTTTGTTGCCTCACTTACCTTTCTAATATTATTCTGAACCCAGCTGAAGTATCTCAAGCCCGATTCATCTGCTATTGGCTCTACAAGAATCTTTCTTGCACCGGCAGACTCAGGTTTTGAATTAACCTCCAGCTCAATTATTGTATTTGCTGTTCCCGCGAGATACTCGAATATGTCATTTGTCTCTTTAAGGGAGCGGCCGTTTACCGATATGATGAAATCACCTGCTTTAACATCAAGGCCGGGCATTAATAGTGGAGAGCGTGTCTCTTTGCTCCAGTTTGCACCCTCGATAATCTTCTCGATCTTAAAGAATCCGGATTTATCTTTTGAAAATTCAGCTCCAAGCAGACCTGTCTGTACTCTAGGTGCTTCCGGATGCTCTCCATTTTGAGAATAGGCATGACCTACATTCAACTCACCTATCATCTCACCTATTACATATGCCAAGTCTGAGCGGTGATTAATGTGTGGAACCAGTTGTGCATATCTCTTCTGAATCTTATTCCAGTCAACACCGTGCATATTCTTTGCGTAGAAGTAATCTCTCATCTGCCTCCAGCTCTCGTTGTAGATTTGCATCCACTCCTGGTGGTAGTCAACAAGTTTCTTAACTCCTTTCATTGATATAGGAGTGCTAATAGTTACAGCGGCTTTAGGGATATCTATTACCTGCATATTTCTTCCTGATATTGCCAGTGCCTTTTTGTAACCGGTGGAGAATATAAGATTTGCCTTGAGTTCGGTCTCCTTCTTGCTGTCCAGGTCGTACATCTTCATACCACCCCTTGTGCTGTAGTATATATTATTTCCGATCATGTGGAACCCTCCGTAAAAACCAGCCTCAACAGGTAGTTCAATAACTCTTGACTTGAGATTTGTAAAGTCGTACTGAATCTCAGCTTTAGGAGCTGTCTCTGCTTTCTTCTGATCTGCTACAGGTTTAGTATCCGTGAGGGCTACCGTATCATTCTTGGGGGCAAACGGAATTACTGCACCCTTTGCAAGTGGAAGGATATATATCTTGTTCATGTTTGTGTAAACATGGTTCCACTCGGTCTGACCATAAGTAGGGTTAAATGTTCTGGCTGATGAGAAGAGCAGGTATTTACCATCTTTACTAAAGTTGCCACCCGAAGAGTTGTACCACTCATCTGTAATTTGATTTTTTTCACCATTTTGGGTGTTGTACACCATTACAAAATTTACATCTTTGCCGGGGCGGGTGAAGACCAGATATTTACTATCCGGAGACCAGTTGTAGTCGTTCATAGGGCTGATTTCTGACTTCTCAACAACTGTATTTTTTCCGCTGGCAACATTTAGAATGTTAAGTGTGTTCATCTTCTCGCTCCATGCAATATGCTTAGCATCAGGTGACCACTCAAATCCCAGGATATGAGTTTTAACATCTGTTAGTCTTTTCTCCTTGCCTTTTGCATCAACATACCAGATGTTGAATTCGCCATCCTTGTCTGAAACATATGCATAGCCGTTTCCATCAGGAGACCAGTCAGCGATTTTATCGTTTGCATCAGATGAATTTGTGAGATTATATGTAATACCCTCCTTTGCCGGAATTGAGAAAAGGTCTCCGCGTGCTACGCCAAGAAGTCTCTCACCATTAGGAGAGATGGACATAGATCTTACACTTCCGGATAGATCTTTCCACTCAGGGCGAGACCAGGTAATGTCATTGTTTATTGAAACACTTAGCTTCTCCCATTTTCCGGTGTTCATATCCAGTTTGTGGATGTAACCTCCATTCTCGTAAACAATATAATTGTCCCCTGCAGAAGGGAACTTCACATCATACTCTTTATAGGTTGTAATTTGCTTTGTGCTGCCAGATTTTACGTCGTACTCGTAGATATTCATATAACTATCTCTGTCCGAGGCGTAAAAAACCTTGCTACCATCAGGAGACCACATTGGAAACACATCCTGATTAACATTATCAGTTATCTTCTTAGACTCTTTTGTTTGAAAGTTGAAGATGCGAATATCATCCGCCATTCCACCTTCATATCTTTTCCATGAGCGGAACTCTCTGAAGATATAGTTGTATGCCAACTCTTTTCCATCGGGAGAGAAATTTGCAAAACCGCCATTCTTTAGAGTGACTCTCTCAGATAAGCCACCCTCAACAGGGACCATCATAAGCTGACCTGTGAAATCATTAAAAGTATAGCCTCTTGTTCTGTAAAGTATCTTTTTGCCATCTGGAGTCCAGTCCATTACAATATTATTTGGACCCATCCTGTCTCCAATATCATCTCTGCCAAGAGTAGCAGTAAATGTTAGTCTTTTTGGCTCCCCTCCTATTGCCGGAATTACATAAACCTCAGTATTACCATCATACTGAGCAGTAAAAGCAATCATTTTTCCATCAGGAGAAAATTTGGGAAACATCTCGTATCCAACTGAAGAGGTTAATCTCATAGACATTCCTCCGTTATGTGATGTCAGATAGAGATCACCTGCATAAGAGAAGACAATCATATCTCCTTTAATA
>CAZPRX010000048.1:0-8142 GCA_964588835.1 uncultured Muribaculaceae bacterium | reverse complement strand
ATATGCTGCTCCCTTGTCTGGAGAGCCATACGGAGAGCCTGATTTCCCAGTCTGTCAACAGAAATTCCAATGATTCTTCCCGGCATATTACGTTTGTACTCATCTCTGGTAGCCATAAAACCGGCAGTAGGCCCGCCGAATCCCATAGGTAGTCCAAATCTCTGTGCTGTACCTACTGCTATGTCTGCGCCCCACGCTGCAGGCTCCTTAAGAACCGTAAGTGCAAGGAGGTCAGTTACAGCTGTAACAAGAATACCCTTTGCATGAGCGTTTGTGCAGAATTCTGCATAGTCGCACACCTCTCCGTTACCGGCAGGATACTGGAGCACCGCTCCAAAGAACATATCATCAAATTTTACTGAGTTGAACCTGCCAAGTACAACCTCTATTCCAAGAACCTCGGCACGGGTTTCAATAACAGCCAGTATCTGAGGGAAAATGTTTTCATCAATAAAGACCTTGTTTTTGCCAGCTTTTACAGCATCACGAGAGCGAAGCTCGTACATCATCCTTACAGCTTCACCGGCAGCAGTTGCGTCATCCAGCATAGAGCTGTTTGCCATTTTAAAGCCGGTAAGGTCAGCAACCATAGTCTGGAAATTGAGCAGACCCTCAAGACGTCCTTGTGAAATTTCTGCCTGATATGGTGTGTACGAAGTGTACCAGCTTGGGTTTTCAAAGATGTTTCTTATAACCACAGGCAGTGAGGCTGTTCCATAAAATCCCTGCCCAATCATGGAGCGGAAACTTCTGTTTTTGGATGCCATTGCCTTAATCTTTGATAAATATTCGTGCTCAGAAAGAGCCTTGTCAAGAGCAAGTGGCTTATCAAGCAGAATATCTGACGGAACTGTCTGTTTGACAAGCTCCTCCAGACTGGAAACACCCAAAACGGCGAGCATTTCTGCCTCATCTTTTGGTCTTGGTCCATTGTGTCTGTCGACGAATGAAAGTGACATATTATTCTATTTATTAGATTGTTATTACAAGGGTTATCCTGCAAATTTATACAATATTTTCTGAACATTGCGAATTAAAATATTTTCATATTTTTGTGTGAACTAAAACAAAAATCTATGAGTTTATTAAGTAGAAAAATCTCAGAGCTGCAGGACAGGCGAGATAAGGCTGTGCAAGGTGGTGGCGAGTCTGCCATTGCTAAGCAAATAGCCATGGGAAAGCTGCCGGCACGCGAGAGAATTAACCAGCTCTTAGACGCCGGCTCTTTTTTTGAATACGACCTGTTCATAGAGCACGAGGCACGGGAGTTTGGTATGGAGGGCAAAAATCTGGCCGGTGACGGAGTTGTTATAGGTACTGGTACCATCAATGGTAAACCGGTTGCTATATACGCACAGGACTTCACTGTCGCGGGCGGTTCACTTGGATCAATGCACGCCAGAAAAATCACAAAGATAATGGACTACGCTTTGAGAATGAAGATTCCTCTCATTGGAATCAACGACTCTGGTGGTGCCCGTATTCAGGAGGGTGTGAACTCTCTGGCCGGATACGGAGAGATCTTCTTCAGGAATACACTAGCCAGTGGTGTTATTCCACAGCTATCCGTAATTCTGGGACCATGTGCAGGAGGAGCAGTTTACTCTCCGGCACTTACCGATTTTGTTTTTGTAGTGGACAAAATTTCAAAGATGTTTATTACAGGACCGGAGGTTATTAAATCAGTACTGGGTGAAGAGATTGACATGGAGTCACTCGGCGGAGCCAGGGTACACAGCGAGATAACCGGTAACGCCCACTTCTTTGCAAAAAGTGAGGCCGACTGTTTTACTCAGATAAAGACGTTGCTTGACTACATTCCTTCATGCAATGAGTGCAAGGGAAAGATTAAAAAGAGCACAGAGCCTCTTAAGAAATATAAAATTGAAAAAATTGTTCCGGTTGAACCTACAAATCCATACGATGTAAGAGATGTTATCAAAGCTCTCACTGACTCATCTGAATTCTTTGAAGTTCAGGAGATGTGGGCTGCAAACATTGTTGTGGGATTTGGCAGGATTGAAGGCAGAACAGTAGGATTTGTTGCAAACCAGCCACTTGTTCTTGCAGGTGTACTAGACTGCGACTCTTCAGACAAGGCCGCAAGATTCATTAGATTCTGCGATGCATTTGAGATTCCTATCGTAACTCTTGAAGATATGCCGGGTTATCTGCCGGGAGTAGATCAAGAGCACGCAGGAGTAATCCGCCACGGAGCAAAACTACTTTACGCATACAGCGAAGCTACAGTTCCTAAAATTACCGTTATCATGAGAAAAGCTTATGGCGGCGGATACATTGCAATGAACTCCAGACACCTCCGCGCAGACTTTGTCTTCGCGTGGCCACTCGCAGAAATTGCAGTAATGGGTCCGGAGGGTGCCGCAAATATTATCTTCCGCAAGGAGATAATGGAGGCCGAAGACCCTGAAGCAATGAGGAAGCAAAAAGTGGAGGAGTACAAACAGAAGTTTGCAAATCCTTACGTAGCTGCAGCAAAAGGCTACATTGACTCTGTCATTGATCCTACAGAAACAAGAAACTATCTCAAACATGCCTTGAGTGTTTCAGAGAACAAAGTAGTAAAGAGACCAAATAAAAAGCACGGTATTCCACCATTTTAACATGAAAAACCCAAAGAAAATTGTAAAGGAAGATGCAGTTGTTTACGAAACGCTGCAGATTTTCCCTAATGCAAGACAATACAAGACCACCCTCACAACTAAATACAAGAACAGAAAGCAGTGGCAAAGACCGGATCCGCAAGAGATTCACTCTGTGATTCCGGGTGTAGTAACTTCGCTTACTGTTGAAGAGGGGAGTCACGTAACAAAAGGGGAGCAAATCATGGTCTATGAGGCTATGAAGATGCAGAACATTATCAGAGCCCCTTTTGACGGAACTATCGAGAAAATTTTTGTTAAACCGGGAGAGAAGACAGCAAAAGGAGTGGTAATGGTTTACCTTAAATCTGATGTAGAGTTTGTCTACGAGGAGGTAGATGATGACCTTAGCGCCATCGTTCCAGATCCAGTCGTATAAAGATAAACAGGAATATAGTAAATGCCCATAATGAGGAGCCTCCATAGCTGATAAAAGGCAATGGAATCCCTATTACGGGCATTATTCCTATTGTCATCCCTATGTTAATAAAGAAGTGAAGAAACAGCACAGAGGCGAGTGCGTATCCATATATCCGGGTAAAAGAGTCTCTCTGTCTCTCTGCCAGTACCAATATACGGTAAATAAGAAATACAAAAAAACCAATGAGAGTAACAGAACCTAAGAAACCCCACTCTTCACCCACGGTGCAAAATATAAAGTCTGTACTCTGCTCAGGAACAAAGTTGAATTTTGTCTGAGTCCCTTTAAGAAATCCTTTTCCCAGCAGCCCACCTGAACCGATTGCAATTTTGGACTGATGGACATTGTAGCCGGCACCCTGTAAATCCTCTGTAACTCCAAGAAGGTTTTCAATTCTTGACCTCTGGTGATCCTGAAGTATCTCATCAAAGAAGTACTGAACAGAAAAAATCAGGAGGATAGCAGTAACAAATGAGATAATAACATATCTCATATACCTTGCTCTCTCCTTAAAACTCTTGTAAATAGTGTATATGAAAAAAGGAGCAATAACTATTGCAATCCATTCAAGATCATTTAACTCCGAGGCAAAAGAGAGCAGCTCGATTTTCCCCAGCATCGGAGAGAAAATCAACAATGGGATAGATAAAATAAGGAAAAGGGCACCTTGTATGATTTTTCTGGAAAAGAGAGCTATTGCAATAACAGCAAGAGCAAACAGGACAATCACAGAGGTAAAAGCCGAGAATGCCAGGGTCATCACAAATAGTACAATTGCCAGAATACCGAACAACAATATCCACCCGCTGAGCCCCTCTCTGTAAAGGACAAATATAAAACCGCAAAACACAAGTGCCGATCCGGTCTCTTTTTCCATTATAATCAAGGCCATAGGAGCAAGAATTGTGAGCCCAGTCCTTACAAGTGATGAGAAATTCTTGAGTCTGAAATTGTATGAACTCATCATTGATGCCAGAGCAAGTGATGTCGTTATTTTTGCCAGCTCTGCAGGCTGGAAACGGAAAGGCCCTAACATGAACCACGATTTAGATCCGTTCACCTCCACCCCCACAAATATGACCGCAAAAAGCAAGAAGAGACTCAGAAAATAGAGTATCCAGGCCAGCACATCATAAAGTTTAGGATTTACAACAAAAAGTATGAGGGTTGCAATTACCATGGAAGTTACTATCCATATAAATTGCATTCCGTATCTCTGAGACATATCCAGTATATGGGCATGCTCTTCGTCAAAAACAGATGCGAAGACGGATATCCACCCAATCAGAACCAGTGCCAGATAGGTAACAATCAGCGGCCAGTCCAGCTTCTTATATAGATTAAGTGGTGTCTTCATCTTTTTATATTCTGAATAAGATTCGAACTTATTATGTGCGCCTCCATATCTTTCCTGTCAACAACACCCTTGAGGTATTTTTCAACTAAAAGAGAGGCAATAGGGGCTGCCCATGTAGCACCAAATCCCGCATTTTCAATATAAGCTGCTACCGCAATCTTAGGATTATCCCTTGGTGCAAAACAGATAAAAACTGAGTGGTCTTTTCCATGAGGATTCTCAGCAGTTCCGGTTTTTCCGCAAATATCCAGCCCCGGCACTGCAACCCTGGAAGCTGTAGCTCCTGACCCCGGAGGGGCATTAACTGCCAGGTACATCCCATGTATAATTTTCTTGAAGTTAGAGGTGTCTACCATTGTATAGTGCCTCTCAGAAAAATCGCGTTCAATTACTGTATCCTCAACACTTTTAATGATATGAGGCGTGTGGTAGTACCCCCTGTTTGCAATTGTTGCAGCCAGATTTGCAAGGTGAAGCGGGGTTGTCCCCAGCTCTCCCTGCCCTATTGACAAAGAGATAATTGAAAGAGACTTCCACTTGTTTAACCCATGAATTCTGTTGTAACCCTCAGTTGAAGGAAGAACTCCTCCCTGCTCTCCGGGAAGATCGCTTCCCAGTTTTACCCCAAAGCCAAAGCTCTCCACATACTCCCTCCACTTTATAAAGGCCGATGTAACATCAGGGTAAGCAGGATTGTCAATTGTAAGTCTGAAGGCGTTCGCGTAGTACGCATTACAGGACATCATTATTGATGTTGTAAGATTTGTAGGGGAGGGGTGTGCGTGGCATGCAATCCCTCTGCCCACTTTGTAACCCATGTTGCAAGGATATGTAGTGGTAGTATCTATCACCCCCTCCTGAAGGGCAATAAGGCCGTTGACAAGTTTGAAAACTGAACCGGGAGGGTAGGGAGACATTACAGCCCTGTTAAACATAGGTTTAAGCGGGTCATTGACTATCTCGTTATAGTATTTGTTTATTGATGCAAGCTTAGACACTTCAAGACCAGGGCTTGATACGAGAGTAAGAATCTCACCTGTGGATGGTTCAATAGCTACAACACTACCAACCTTGTTCTGCATCAAAAGCTCTACATATTGCTGTAATTCAGCATCAATAGAGGAGACTATATTTTTTCCCGGAATAGCTGTTTTGTCGTACTTACCCTCGGCATAACTCGATTTCACCTTATTGTGTACATCCCTGAGGAAAATATTATAACCCTTTATCCCCTTGAGTATCCCTTCGTATGATAACTCTATTCCAGTTCTCCCCACATAGTCACCACGTCTGTACTCCGGATTTTTCCTTAGAAAACTTGTATCCACCTCAGATACATATCCTAACAAGTTTCCACAGGCGTTGTACGGATAAGTTCTTATAGTTCTTGGTATTGCGCTAAACCCGGAGAATTTGTACGCCTTTTCAAGGAAAATTGAATATTGTTCCGGAGAGACCTGCTTAACAAAAGGGAGTGATTGATAGCCGATTCTTCTTCTGTACTTTCTGTAATCTGCAAGGGTCTTTCTTACATCTTCAATATTAAGATTAAAAATATAACACAGGTCAGCGGTATCAAGGTTTTTTACCTCGTATGGGGTAATCATAATATCGTAGGCCGTCTCATTCCCTACCAGAATATTACCATTTCTATCGTAAATTATTCCCCGTGCAGGATACCTGATGTCATACCTGAATGCATTGTTGCTTGCCGTTATCTTATACTGTTCGTCCAGAATCTGGAGGTTAAAGAGCTGCAGAACCATAACAACAGCAATTACAATCAATCCGATTATAAGTACACTCTTCTTGCTCTTAAGTTCAACAGCCATATTATCTCCCCCTATTTCCAGTTTTTGTAAAAGACACCAAACTCAATCAAAAGAAGTAACGTTATGTTCACGGCCATGCTAACGAGGAGTCTTAGAATGTTCCCCGTAAAGTATACAAAAGAGAAGCTCTCTGCAAAAATGTAAGAAAAATGATGTATTGACAGGCATACAACAGCATATATCATAAATCGCCTGAATCCGAGTTCAGACATCCCCGGTCTGATCTGGCTGTCAAGCTCCCCTTTTCTGATGATAAGCACCTGAACAGGCTGCCTCAGAAAAGCCATCATCACTGCCGATGCTGAGTTTATACCTGCAGCACCATTGTAAAGCAGGTCTGTTCCCAATCCCATTGCAAATGCCCACAACATAATATAGGCCGGTGACATTCCCACAGGTAGTGTAAGGATAAACAGTGGATAGAGGACAATAAAAACCAGCGGTCCAAAGTCAATGAAGCTTGAGACCAACAGCTGAGCTGTCAGAAAACTGAAAAAGATAATTGTATGATTAACGCCTTGTTTCATTTCCGGTCAAAAGACTATCCAATTCCTCTCTGTTAATATTCTTTACAACTCTTACGTATTTAAGAGTTTTAAAATCCTGCAACAACTCAACCTCAACCTCCTTGTGAGTTCCCCTGACTGTTCTTGATTTACCCGCTCTTCCAATGGGTATCTGTGGTGGAAAAATCGTTGAAAACCCACTTGTATAAATGGTATCGCCTACAGCAAAGTTAATATGCTGAGGTATATCGGTCAGTAATGCCTTGCCTGCGCTTTTTCCATCCCAGAACATTGGCCCAAAGGCCCCCTCTCTTCCTATTCTTGCGCTTATGCTCTGATTAATGTTGAGCATTGAAATCACGTAAGCGTACCTTTCAGAAACCTCACTGACAACACCTGCTACACCCATGGGTGATACAACGCCCATATCCTTCTCTATCCCATCTCTGCGCCCTTTGTCTATGATTATGAAGTTCTGGGTGCTATTTGTGCTGTTTGCAACTATTGTGGCAGGGATGTACTCATATTGTGTTTCCAGAGTGTCTGCGCTAATTCCAAGAGCACGATATTTTTCCAGTTCCGCCAGCAGGATTGCGTTCTCCTTTGATAGATCTGCGTTTACATCCTTTAAATGAAAGTAGTACTTAATACCGGTTCCTGCACGGGCAAGAGAACCCCTCACGGACATATACACCCCGCTAATCTTCAGTTGCTGAAAAAACGAACTCTCTGAAATCATCATCAGAGAGATTGTTTCAAGTACAACGAATACCAGCAGAGATACAAGCCATTTAAAACGTGGTGATCTCTTGGTTGTCATTGTTGAGCGATTATCTTATCAGATATGGTAATTTGTCACAATTCTTCAATGCGATACTTGTGCCTCTGGCAACAGCGTGCAAAGGATCTTCAGAAACATGGAATTTAATGTTAATCTTCTCCGTAAGTCTCTTATCAAGTCCTCTAAGTAAAGCACCACCACCGGTAAGGAAGATTCCTTTCTGAACAATATCTGCATATAGTTCAGGAGGGGTATGCTCCAGTACAGATATTACGGCTGCTTCAATTTTTGCAACTGATTTGTCTATACAATGCGCTATCTCCTGACTGGTAACACTCACCTCAACAGGGTGTGCTGTCATGAGATTTGGGCCCCTTACAACATAAGGTTCAGGGTATTCATCAAGCTCGCTAAGTGCTGCACCCACTCTCAGTTTAATATCTTCCGCAGTGAGTTCGCCTATCTTAATGTTGTGCTGCTGACGCATATATTGCTGAATCTCATTTGTGAAATCATCTCCCGCAACCCTTATACTTTGGTTAAAAACTATACCACCAAGTGAAATTACAGCAATCTCAGTAG
>CAZPRX010000047.1:232-8197 GCA_964588835.1 uncultured Muribaculaceae bacterium | reverse complement strand
CCTCATGGGTTATGTATGTTCTGGCAAGTAATAATATTGACCAGGGTTACAGGAGGTGGGTATACTTCAGAGATTTTAATAAGTCAATGCAGGCCAGAGGAAAAAAGATAAAGGCTACAACCGCAGAGATAAGCAACAAGGTTGATGAACTTGAGAAGATGAAAGAGAGGTCACTGAAGAGTCAACAACAAAGAAACAGCGAATTCAAGAAACTCCAGACAGACGAGAGGGGAGCAAGACAGACAATAACTCAATTATCAAGACAAGAGAAACAGTTCAGAACTCAGCTTGATGCAAAGAGAAAAGAGGTAGACAGACTCAACAGAGAAATTGAGCGAATACTTGCAGCTGCAATGAAAGCAAAAGAGAGCCCGGACTTCAAGGAGAGTGCAGCAGACAGAAAGTTGTCAGATAACTTTGAGCAAAATAAAGGGAAGTTACCATGGCCTGTTAGAAGAGGAGCAATAGTTGAGGAGTTTGGCCAGCATAACCATCCCGTTTTCAAAAATGTAAAACTTCCGTTCAACAACGGAGTTAATATAGCTACAGACAAGAATGCTGAGGTCTTCTCTGTTTTTGATGGTGTTGTAAAGCAAATTCTTGTGATGCCCGGATATAACCAGTGCGTCTTAGTGCAGCATGGAAATTTTTACACATTCTATACAAAGCTTGACAAAGTGAGTGTAAAATCAGGAGAGAAAATCAAGACCGGACAGAGCTTGGGAAATTTGGCCGCAGCGGATGAAAACAGCTCGGTAATACATTTCCAGCTATGGCATGGAACAAATAAACAGAATCCGGAGAACTGGATTAGTAGATAAAACTACTACCCCCTATAAACTCTTTCATTACTGATGTGGGTGGTATGTGTATCATCTCTGAAGGTTGCATCTCAACAATATAAGATAGAAACTTCAATAGTCTCATACTCTCTGTGGAAGCAGGTGAATTTGCAGGGATTCTTCTGAGAAGAGGTTCGGCAAAATATTTTAGAAGCGGCAATTCGTAAATAAGCGCCGAGTTAAACATTATATCCGCATTCTCCTGGAAAGGAAAAATATTATGTATCTCACCTCTGCGGACACTTGGCCATCTGAGGATTGTATCTTCCGGCCTAGCTCCCCTGAATTGGTTATCCCTTACCATTCTTCTAATAAGACGGCTATCTGAGGTAGAGATGTTGTTATTCTCATCAAGCGACAGAGAGGTGAGGGCACTCGCGTAAATTCTGAACATCTTTTCAGCAGGTATATGGTTTGTGAGCTCCGGATTAAGTCCGTGTATACCCTCCATAATTATAATATCCTTCTCTTCAAGTTTAAGCGTATGCCCCGGGAAGAATTTTTTGCCCTCTGAGAAGTCAAATTTGGGGAGATTAATTGTCTTGCCCTCCAAAAGGTCGTTCAACTGCTGATTCAAAAATTCCGTATCCATTGCTCCTAGCGATTCAAAGTCAAAATTTCCGTCTTTGTCACGCGGAGTCTTTTCCCTGTCTACAAAGTAGTTGTCCATCTCAATAACTACAGGATTCATGCCCAGTACCCGAGCCTGCAGTGCAACCCTTTTTGAAGTAGTTGTCTTACCGCTGCTTGAAGGGCCGGCGATAAGTATAAGCTTTACCTTGTCTCTCCTTTTGAAAATCTCATCAGCAATTGCAGCATATTTTCTCTCATGGAGGCCCTCTGCGATCTGGATTAATTCCCTTGCCTTACCGGCCTTTATAGCATTGTTTAGTGAGCCAACGCCACTTACCCCTAAGATGCTGCACCAGTCTGAATACTCCTTGAACACATCAAAAAGTTTATATTGGTATGGCGTCTTTACAACTTTATCCGGGTTATTCACATCGGGGGTCCTGATCAAAAACCCTCTGCTGAAGAACTCCATGTCCCAGGCTTTGATAACTCCTGTTGATGGAACGAGGGGACCATAGAAATGGTCAGGATAGCCATCAAGAAAATAGACTGTCGTAAAAAACTTACCTCTTAATTCATGAAGAAGAGCCTTTTCAGGTCTTTTGTTTCGTATAAACAACCTTACTGCCTCCTCTGTCTTTATTTTATGTCTTGTAAATGGCAGGTCTGCATCAATTATTTTCTGAACTCTCTCCTTTAGCGAGTCAATTTCCGCCTGACTCAAGGGAATTTCCTTGGGAGTTCCATCTTCATTACGCTGTAAATCTCTTATTTCCGCGTACATCCCATTCTGAAGATTGTAGTCGATAACAAGAGAATACTGGGGATAGAGATCTGCAACTGCCTTTTGAACAATAAAATTCAGAGAGCGACTGTATGTACGCTGACCATCAGTATGAGAATAATCTATGAAACGCACACTGTTTTCTACATAAATCTGAAAGCTGAGCTCCTTTAGCTGATTATCCACAATCGCTGCCAGAACCGGATTTTCAGGAATATATCCTGTTTTTTCCAGCAACTCACCCAGGGTTGTGCCAGGCTCACAATCAAATATTGAATTCAGATTCTCACAGTAGACTTTTATTGTTGCCATAATTTCATTTGTTTTTTGCCTATAAGTATAGACCTGTTACAGATATGGGATTCGATTTAATCTCTTCAGGAGTGCCGTGGGCAACAATTGTCCCCCCCAGGGCTCCACCCTCCGGTCCCATATCAAATATATAATCAACAGAGCGAAGTACATCCAGGTTATGCTCTATAACAATCACAGTATTCCCCTGATCTACAAGCTTCTGCAAAACCCCCAAAAGAACCCTTACGTCTTCAAAATGCAAACCTGTTGTGGGTTCGTCAAGGATGTAAAGGGTGTTGCCTGTAGCTTTTTTAGCAAGCTCAGTAGCTAGCTTTACCCTTTGACTCTCCCCTCCAGACAGGGTTGTTGCCGATTGTCCAAGAGTCACATACCCCAGACCCACATCATCCATCGCTTTTATCTTCTGAACGATTGAGGGCATGTGTTCAAAAAATTCGACAGCCTGGCTTATGGTCATTTCTAAAATATCGCTAATGGTTTTCCCTCTGTACTTAACAGCAAGTGTGTCCTGGGTATAGCGCTTTCCGTTGCAGCTCTTACAGTGAACGTATACAGCCGGCAGGAAGTTCATCTCTATGGTTTGCAGTCCTGCCCCCTTACACTCTTCGCATCTGCCTCCCTTTACGTTAAAGGAGAACCTTCCTGGTTTAAAACCTCTTATCTTGGCATCAGGTGTTTCAGAAAAAAGTTTTCTAATATCAGAAAAAACATTTGTGTAGGTAGCCGGATTACTTCTGGGAGACCGTCCAATGGGAGCCTGGTCAATCTCAACCATTTTGTCAATATTGTCAATTCCCTTGACGGATGAGTACGGCAGCGGGGTATATAGTGATCTGTAGAAATGGTTGCTAAGTATCGGCATTAATGTCTCATTAATCAGAGATGACTTTCCACTTCCGCTAACTCCACTTATCCCTATAAAACAACCCAGAGGTATCTTAATATCAATATCTTTGAGATTGTTTCCGGTAGCACCGTTTAGCTCAATAAAAAGTCCGTTACCCTCTCTCCTTTTCAAAGGTGCAGGTATGGTTTTAATTTTTTTCAGATACTCTATACTCAAGCTATTAGTTGAAATTGCCTTAGAGATTTCCATCCTGAAGATATCATCGGGAGTGCCGGAAAAAAGCAGACGCCCCCCTTTCTCTCCCGCACCCGGGCCAAGGTCTATAATCCAGTCTGAGCTTGTCATCATCTCCTCGTCGTGCTCAACAACTATTATGGAATTACCCTCATCCCTAAGTTTTCTTAAAGAGCTGATAAGTTTTACGTTGTCTCTCTGATGGAGTCCGATGCTGGGTTCATCAAGTATATACAATACATTTACAAGCTTTGATCCTATCTGGGTTGCCAGACGTATTCTCTGACTCTCTCCGCCACTCAGACTCTTTGTGGATCTTGACAATGAGAGATAATTAAGACCCACATCCAGAAGAAACTGTGTCCTCTCCTTCAACTCTTTCAATATATCTCTTGCAATAATCTGCTGCCTGTTGCTGAGCCTCTCATTAAGATTGCATACCCAGTCATGCAACTGATCCATGTCCATATTTGAGACCTCGCTTATGTTGAGTCCATCAACCTTAAAATAGAGAGACTCTTCTGCAAGCCTGGTTCCTTTACAAACCGGGCACAATGCCTCCTCAGTGAACCGCTCCTTTCTCATAGTGAGCTCATCACTGTCACTCTCATCTTGTTCAATTTTTGAAATAATTCCTCCAAAACTCATCATATGGGAGACAGCCGGTGTAGAGCCCACCCTAAAGAGTTCGTCTGATCCATAGATTATTGTATTGAACGCATCCTCAGGAATATCTTTAACCGGATCGTGAATAGAAAATCCGTATTTTTTTGCGATTGCCTCTATTTGAGCAAACACCATATTGTTCTTAAATGAGCCGATAGGTGTAATCGCTCCTGAAGAGATCGATTTTGAGTTATCCGGGATTATTTTTGAGATATCTGCCTTGGAGATCATCCCCAGACCTTTGCAATGAGGGCAGGCACCCTGGGGAGAGTTGAACGAGAATGTATACGGAGCAGGCTCCGGATATGACAACCCACTCTCCGGACACATTAAATGCTTACTAAAGTGCCTAAGCTTGCCACTTTCTACATCAAATAGTGCAAGCGAACCCTTACCCACATTAAGCGCAGAGATAACAGACTCCCTCACCCTCTTTTCTGACCCCTCCGAGGGCAGTAATTTATCAATAACCAGCTCTATGAAGTGTGCCTTATATCTGTCAAGCGGCTTCAATGTGAGAAGGTCTAATATCTCACCGTCAACCCTCATCTGAACGAAGCCTCTTTTTATATAGAGGTCAAAAAGTTCGCGATAGTGACCCTTTCTTCCCTTTACAAGCGGAGCAAGCAAAACTGCCTTTTTCCCCTTATAATCCTTCATTATCATCGATACAATCTGTTCATCCGAGTACTTAACCATCTCAAGCCCGGTTACAGGAGAGTATGCGTTAGAGGCCCTTGCATACAAGAGTCTCAGAAAATCATAAATCTCAGTAATGGTACCCACTGTTGAGCGGGGGTTTCTGCCGGTAGTCTTCTGCTCTATTGCGATAATGGGACTCAGCCCATCAATTGAATCCACATCAGGTCTCTCAAGGGCACCCATGAACTGCCTTGCATAGGCAGACAAAGTCTCCATATACCGCCTCTGCCCCTCAGCATAGATTGTATCAAAAGCGAGAGAAGATTTCCCGCTCCCGCTCAAACCGGTTATAACCACAAGTTTGTTTCTGGGAATGGTAACATCAATATTCCTCAGATTATGAACTCTTGCTCCTCTTACCTCTATATCACTCATATTATTACGAGCCTTTTAAAGCTCTCTTGCACCCTCGTCAGGTATTCTAACTGTAAATGTCTTCCTTAGCTTATTATCAAGTTTATTAGCCCTTATCCACTGGTTGTACAATTTAAGCATCTTGAAGTTTGTGTTGTGTTCAGCTGCAAAGTCGCTCCAGTTTTGAACCGACCCCTTTACAACAACCTCTTTGTATTTATAGGGTTTGAAAAGATCATCCTTGCCTATATAAAAACCAAAATTTCTGGGCTCCTCTAATAGAATCTTGAAAGCCAAAGCTCTGAAAACATATCGGGCTGTCTCTTCTGGAAACTGAGTGTCATAGTAGTTTCTCTGAGACTGTATCTTCATCCTGTACCTAACATTGCTCAATCCTATGTTGAATGAGGCAGCAGCCATAGTCCAGCTGCCGAATTCTGCATAAGCTTTCTTAAAATAAGCAGCTGCAGCCCTTGTAGACTTTTCAATATTGTACCTCTCATCCACCTCGGCATCAACTACTAGTCCGTACTCCTTGGCAGTACCGGCAAGAAATTGCCAGTATCCACCTGCATTTGCCGGCGAAACAACAGGTTGCAGACCACTCTCGGCAATACACAGATAATAGAAATCCTCATGAAGGCCCTCCTCTTTGAGAATCTTTACAATCTCCTCTTTGTACCTGTTGTTCAGCTGAATTATGTATGTAATGCTTGCATGCCAGTATGAAATTACCATAAGCTCTCTCTGAAGAGACTCCTTGACATCCGAATAACTCAGGGGCACATCCTCTCCGGCAAAAGAGAGTTTTTTAGGAATTGCCGGTACTTTCACAACCTGCTCCACCTGATCATTCTCAACTTCAGCTGCGTTGGCAGAGCTGTTTCCGGTTCCTGTACAAAAAACCAGAAGAGGAAGAAATAGTAAAATTCTTAATCTCATAATTGTTTCGATTAATTTATTCATATCTGAGAAATGGATTGGTTGCCAATTCATTTCCGATGGTTGTGGCAGGACCGTGTCCGGGATAAACCTTAAAATCGTCTCCTAATTTTGTTAATTTATTCAGCAGACTATCCATCAGCTGCTCATAATCACCCCCAGGCAAATCTGTTCTGCCGATGCTCCCTGCAAACAGGGAATCTCCGGTGATAACAAATTTATCTGTATCAGAGACAAGACACACTCCTCCACGTGAATGGCCAGGTGTATGAAGCACCCTGAGTGAGCTCTTACCAAATTTAATTTCCTCCCCATCTTTAAGGTCTATGGTGTCAACAGGTGGCTGCTCAATTTTGTAACCAAACATCTCTGTATATTGTTTTGCTCTTATTAGATGATGCTTATCCTCATTATGAATGAAGGATGGGATATTCCATTTTGAGACCACAAAGGCATTGCCCATTATATGGTCAAAATGTCCATGAGTGTTTACCAGCTTAACCGGAACAAGATTGTTCTGTTCAATAAACTTAACAAGCCTCTCCTGTTCACTTACTGTAAAGCAGCCAGGATCAACTATAATACACTCCTTTGTCTCATCCCACAAGATATAACTGCACTCTCTGAGATCGTTAAAATAAAATGATTTTATCTCTATCATAAAATTAGATTTTACTATTGTTCAGTTCCCTCCAGCATAGGAACAAATTTGTAATCACCATGTTCACTTTTAATGAACTCGGTTTCACTCCTCCTCTCAATTACTGTCATGGTTTGAGTACCATTCCCAATAGGAATCACCATCTTTCCGCCCACAGCCAGCTGTTGAAGCAACTCTGACGGAACGTCAGGAGCACCGCATGTTACCAAAATACCCTTAAATGGTGCAAACTTAGGAAGACCGGCAAAACCATCTCCAAAGAACAGTGTGGGAGAGTGGTAATCCAGCCTCATAAGATTCTTCTGAGCAAGCTGGTATAGAGACTTCTGACGTTCAATACTGAAGACACGGTACCCCAGCTCAGTAAGTACGGCTGTCTGATAAGCACATCCTGTCCCTATCTCAAGAACCTTATCCCATTTAGATATTCCAAGAAGATCTGTCTGCATTGCAACAGTAAATGGCTGAGAAATCGTCTGACCCGCTCCTATAGGCAGCGGTTTGTCAAGATATGCCAGATGATCAAGCCCGTATTCAAGAAACATGTGCCTTGGGACACGCTCCATGGCATCTAGTATCTCCCTCCTAAACTGATATTTGCCGGAAAGTTGCGCTATCAGCTGTTTCCTTCTCCCCCTGTGTTGTAAAGTGTCTAACATTCCACAAAATTACTAAAATCTTTTCTTAATTTTGCAGCAACACGAACTACCAATCTATACTTAAACTGATCATCATGCACATTGCAATAGCCGGTAACATAGGAAGCGGAAAAACAACACTTACCAGACTCCTTTCAAAGCATTACGGATGGGAGCCTAAATACGAAGAGGTAGACAACAACCCATATCTTTCTGATTTTTATCATGATATGCAAAGATGGTCGTTTAATCTTCAGATTTACTTCCTTAAAGAGAGGTTTAAAGGCCTTGTAGAAATTGAGAGAAACGCAATAAACGTGGTTCAGGACAGAACAATTTACGAAGATGCCAGAATCTTTGCCCCCAATCTTCACAGTATGGGTTTGATGTCCACACGCGATTTTGAG
>CAZPRX010000047.1:0-209 GCA_964588835.1 uncultured Muribaculaceae bacterium | reverse complement strand
CCTTATGCTCTCCCTTGTAAAACCGCCTGATTTACTTATATATCTTCGCTCCTCAATCCCAAATCTCGTCTCACAGATTCACAAGAGAGGCAGAGATTATGAAAGCGGAATAAGAATAGACTACCTCTCAGGTTTGAATGAAAGGTATGAGAAGTGGATTACCGGGTACAAAGACGGAAGAGTTCTTATCATTGATGTTGATGAGAATA
>CAZPRX010000046.1:0-8200 GCA_964588835.1 uncultured Muribaculaceae bacterium | reverse complement strand
CTCTTGATTTTGAAGCTGGTTTCTATAATGCTTCAAAGATTAACGACCCTGTCTGGACTGAGAAGCTCTCCTGGGGAATGAGTGCAACTGCCGGCGGTATGGATGGATTCAGAGCTTCAGCTAAGGTTTACAGATATCCTGGAATGGAGCGGGATCTGTTTGTGTGGGGGGGAGATGTCAGATACGGTAAAGAGAGGTATAAATTTGAGGCAGAGTTTTTAACCAGAAAAAATTATTTTGACAATCAGACCCTTAACGCTGCCTCTGTTCAAGGTGCCTACTCTATCCCAGTAAAAAATACAAGGATATTCAAGGATATTACACCTGCATTAAGGTGGGATGTTATGGGACAGACTCAAAATGATAATCTTATGGATGCAAGCAGGTTGACTGCCGGTTTGTCTTTTGGATTTGATACAAAACCATTCTCTTCTTTGTTAAGGATTGACTTTGAGAAATACATTGTTAACAGGATTCTTCCGGAGTTAAATCTATATGATGAGATGGATTCAGACAAGATTACTTTAGAACTTCTGATTATTTTTTAATAAATATAACTATGAAAAAACTTCTGGTCACACTCTCTGTTCTGTATGTATTGAACGGATGCACAAATAATCAAAATACGGTTGATTTAGTAAACGTTGAAGAGATGAAAAGAGTGACAGAAGTACTCTCTTCAGATGATTTTATGGGTAGAATGCCATTTACAGATGGCGAAAAACTATCAATTGATTTTCTTGCGAATGAACTAAAAGCAATAGGATTTGAACCGGCTTTTGGCGATTCATATTTTCAAAGTGTACCCATGGTAATGATTACATCCTCAGTTCAGGGAGATGTCATTTTCAATGTGAAAGGCAAAAATGTATCTTTGAAGGCACCTGATGAGATTGCAATTAATGCTCCACAGACAAGTGAGAAAGTAAGTATTAAATCATCAAAGATGGTTTTTGCAGGATTTGGGATTGATTCAGAAGAGTGGGGCTGGGATGACTTTGGCGGAATCGATCTCACCGGAAAGACGGTTGTTGTGATGATAAACGATCCCGGCCTGTACACAGGTGATGCTGAGTTGTTCAAAGGCAGGGAGATGACATACTTCGGAAGGTGGACGTATAAGTATGAAGAGGCAGCAAAGAAGGGAGCAGAAGCTATTTTAATCATTCACGAAACAGAGGGGGCCGGTTATGATTTCAATGTACCCAGAGGAAGCTCTATCACACCCAGATTTTTTATAGATGATAATGGTGCGACAAAAAGATGTGCTGTTAATGGTTGGATTAGTGCCGAGAGTGCCAGACAAATCTTTGGGGAGTTAGGTTATGATGTTGATTCACTCAGGGCCTTGTCTGCAAAACGAGGCTTCAAGCCATTCGAAATTGACGCAACCTTTTCTGCTGTGATAACAAACAAGATAGTAAGGGACAGTTCAATCAATGTTGCAGGGATTTTAAGAGGGTCGGCAAAAGCAGAAGAGGGTGTTGTAATTACTGCTCACTGGGACCACTTTGGTGTAGGAGAAGCTCAGAACGGAGATTCAATATATAATGGAGCAGTTGATAATGGAACAACTATGGCATGGGCTCTAGAAATTGGCAGAATGTTCAGCAAGCAATCTGCCAGACCAGAAAGGTCAATAATTTTACTATTTCCTACAGCAGAAGAGCAAGGACTTATCGGTAGTGATTATTACGCTCAGAATCCTGTTATCTCCATGGAAAATACAGTTGCATGTCTGAATAATGATATGATGGTTCCAAGGGGGAGGATGAAGGATGTGACGATGATTGGATATGGTTACTCCACTCTTGATTCTCTTTATGAGGCTGCTGCTGCTAAACAGGAGAGGTATCTACTTCCTGATCCTAATTCTCACACCGGATTATTTTTCAGAAGTGACCACTTTCCGTTTTATAAAAGGGGAGTTCCCTCTTTATGGGCTTATGGTTGCTACGATAGCAGAGAGTTTGGGAAAGAGTGGGCTAAAGAGACCTGGGATGATTTTATAACAAATGTATATCACAGACCTGCTGATAATTACAACCCTGCTTGGGATTGGTCTGGTGTTGCAGAGGATGTAGCTCTAGCTTATGATATTGTAAAAGAATTAGTAAGAATTGATGGTCACAGACCTGTAATGAAATAATTTATGAATGATACTATAATTATCACACCGGCAAATGAACAAGATTTGTCTTACATGGTGGATTTTCAATTAAAAATGGCCTTAGAAACAGAGGAGCTAAAACTGGATAAATCTGTTCTGGAGGCAGGAGTAGCATCTGCACTTAAAGATTCGTCTAAGGCACTATATTTCATTGCCAGAAAGGGAGATAGACCGGTGGGCATGCTTATGATAACTACCGAATGGAGTGACTGGAGAAACGGATGGGTATGGTGGATTCAGTCGGTTTATGTAGTGCCTGAAATGAGGAAAGAGGGGGTATTTGGTGCACTTTACACATACGTCAAGGAGTTGGTTATGGAGGCGTCAGATGTTATGGGGATAAGACTTTATGTTGACAAAAGAAACCTCAAAGCCCAGAGGGTTTATGAGGCTGTGGGAATGACCGGGGAGCACTACTCAACTTTTGAGTGGATGAAGAAATTCTGAAAATGCCAGACACAAGAAAGATTTTGATTGTTATAGCCGGGTTTGCTTCAATGGCTTTTTCTTACTATTTGGGAATGCTGTTGAGCAGACTTGTTGCAGGATATCTGTCACCCTCTGTTGCCGGGATGATTGTCCTCTTTCTCTTGCTGAGAATAAAAGTGGTTAAGGAGGATTGGATAAAGGTACCAGCAACTTTTTTCCTTGATAATCTGATGCTTTTCTTTATTCCGGTTACTGCCGGTGTAGCACTTATACCCTTGGCCGCATTTGAGAAAGATGCCATTTCACTAATTATTGCTGCAACAATCAGTACATGGATTGTCCTCTGGATTACCGGAAAGGTTGCTCAAAAAATTGATAAGACATGAATAGCCCAATTTTGCTTGAGCTCTTTTTTATCATAATTACTGCTTTTTCCTATTTAATTGGAAGGGCGATTTACAGAAGAACAAAGTGGATGCTTCTTCATACTGTTATTGTAGCAACAGCAATTGTAATCCTGCTCTGCTCAATTTGTGGTGCAGGTATGGAACTGTACGAAGAGAATACAAAAGTTCTAAAATATCTGTTGAATATTTCAGTTGTTGCTTTTGGCTATCTTCTTCATAAACATTACGAATATATCAAAAAAAGAGGGGTGGCAATTTTTGCTGCAACTTTTCTGGGTAGTTTGACTGCACTCATCACTGTAGTTTTTCCGTCGCTTCTGGCAGGATCAGATTCGGAAACCATTATTACTTTAATGCCCAAATCAGTCACAAACCCCATCGCAATAGTTTTGTCTGCACAACATGGAGGTGATATATATCTAACATCTGTTATGGTAATAATTGCCGGTATTTTTGGTGCTATAACAGGCCCTTGGTTTTTAAAAATATCTGGGATTGATTCTCATCTTGCTAAGGGTCTGGCACTTGGCTCAGCTTCGCATGGCATAGGAACTGCCAAGGCGCTGGAGATGGGCGCAATAGAAGGTGCGGCAGGTGGGCTGGCAATAGCACTGATGGGGCTCTTTACCTCGCTTCTTATCCCGTTATTTGTGAAGTTGTTGAGCGTGATGTTGTAGTAGTGTGGCACCCAATTATTCGAGTTTCTACCAGTCACTTAGCGGCTGCTCCTTTGTATATAGGCCCACGAAATTTTTTATGAGTACGTCTTCAATAGTGTAGAATAATATCAAAACTCCTTTGTAGTAATGACTTCTGATTGTACTCCCTCTCCGCCAGTTAGTCGCAAACTCCTCGCCCTTCACCTCATAATGATGAATTGCCGCATCATTGAAGATTTCTCCTTTTGCATAGTGCAACTTAATATCACCTATGGTCATTCTGGCCTTTCCATCCTTCACTCTCACCAATAGATCGAAAAGTATATAACTGCTAAATCTGCCTTGGTCTCCTGCTCCAACAATTAGTTTTTTAACCATAATTGAACCACTCTCTTTGTCTTCAATCAGGGTTTTCTGAATCTGATCGGCTGTAAGAGACATACCAAGTATAAGCGAACTCCTTGCAAGAGCATATAATTCATCTTTAGTTTTACCGGGAGATTCAACGATAGTATCAAACAATATTTTCCCTTCAACTAATGGAATCTTTCTGGAATGCCAGCTCAAATGTTCAACTCCTGATGTGCTGAATTTGGAAACCTTGTTATAATCAATTTTGTTCTCTCTTTTGTTTTTCCCTGATGTATATATTATTTTAAGATCTTCATATGTGGGCATCAAATTGTCATTATATACATTTACGAGGAATTGTTCAAGAGTTTTTGGATAAGATACGATAGTTATATTCTCAATAGTTTTGTTATCAATCGTAACAATGTAATCTCCCTGACCATATAAGGATGATAGAGGAATCAGGAAGGCAAGAAAAAACAGTGAATAAGTGAATTTTTTCATGGCCTTATAATTTTTATGTTGTTTCCATGTTCTTAATAGCCCTGTTATGCATTTTAGTGAAGACTAATATCATAACAAGACCCCCAATCAACGCCCATAACATATCTGCTTGAGTATCCCATTCATAACCCTGAGTGCCAAGAAAATCCTCTGCTCCGGTCTCTGTAACAATAGCAACTAACCATTCAATTATTTCATATAGTGCACTAAATGCCATCGCAAACGAGAGGGTTGCGATAGAATTCCAAATTCCCCTGCCAAGAATTTTCTTTTTTATAAGAAACTCCCTTGCTACAAGAACAGGAGTAAACCCCTGAAAAAGGTGGCCGATTTTGTCATAACTGTTTCTGCCGGTGCCTAGCCAGTCTGCGATTTCATGAAAAAGAGGAACCCTGGCGTAAGTATAGTGTCCTCCTACAAAAAGAATGAGGCAATGCAACAAGATAATGCTGTATGTAAATGTTGTAAACTGAAGTTTTTTATATGATAGACCAAATACCAGTAACGCAATTACTCCCGGGACTACCTCAAGGAACCATGTAAATCGATCATAGGGATTGATTCCGGACCAAACAAGGACAGCAAAGAAGACAATCAACATCCAGTAATATCTGTTCATGACTTTTAATATTCACCTATACAATTTTACATAAAAAAAACGGTGTATCAAATAATGATACACCGCAATTTTTTAGAGTTAAGACTTAGTAGCTTCTCTTGCTTCCTCTGTCAAAACCACCGCCGCGATTTCCGCCGCTGAATCCGCCACCGCGGTTTCCGCCACCAAATCCGCCACCACGGTTTCCACCACCGAATCCGCCTCTGCTGCCACCTCTGTCTTCACGAGGTTTTGCAACGTTTACGGTTATAACTTTACCGTCGTATTCTGCTTTGTCAAGCTCTTCAATAGCTTTTTTGCCCTCTTCTTCATTAGGCATTTCAACAAAACCGAATCCTCTTGATTTACCGGTTTCTCTGTCCATGATTACTTTTGCAGATGAAATCTCGCCGTACTCGGCAAACAATTCTCTAAGGTCGGCATCTTTGATAGCCCAGCTTAGATTAGAAATGAAAATGTTCATTAAATAAACTAAAAATAAATAAAATAAATAAAATTGATGGAGTCACCTGTATACATATATTACGCAAAAGTCTACTTAACGAAATTTCCTACGATTAAAGTGAGATGTTTTGAATATCTGTCAAAAGAACTAAAGGCTCCATCGGGGGACAAAGGTAATCCTATTTTTTATATTTGCAACTTTTTATGGTTTGATAAGCAAAATAATAAGGCCTACCTTTGCGCCCGTTATGGTTAAGGATGTAAAGAACAAAGAGATTGAGAAGCTTTTCAGGACCCCTATTCTCCAGCAAACAACTTATTGGTCTAAGGTTAAGAGTCACTTTGGGGTAGAACCCATGGCATTTAATTTCTTCATTAACGAAGGAGATTCTTATAATGTGAGAGATTTGGTGATATTTATAAGGATGGTAGATAAAGAGCACTCGATCGCTTATGTTCCATACGGACCAGAGGCAGAACCACGCAAAGATGAACAGGGGGCATTGCTTGAGCAGCTTTCAGAGTTGTTAATGCAATATTTACCTAAGGGTTGTATTATGATACGATACGACCTTGTCTGGGAATCTCTATGGTCTGATGAATCTCAGTTTGTTAATGATGATGGTATATGGATGGGACCTCCATCACCCGGAGCTCAAGAGATTAGGTTTAATTATTCAACAATCAAGGGGAATTTTAAGAAAGCTCCTTCGAATATTTTGCCGTCAAATACGGTATTAGTCAATCTAAAAACTTGCGAGTCAGATATGCTTGGAAGGATGAAGCCAAAAACCAGATACAATATCTCACTGTCTTCCAGAAAAGGAGTCATAGTAAGAGTGGCTGGCCTTGAATGTATACCAGTGTGGTATAATTTGTACAGGAAGACAGCAAAAAGAAACAATTTTTTTCTTCATTCAGAAGACTATTTTAGAATAGCTCTAACAGAGAGGGCTACAGATTCACTCTCTCCTGCAGATGTTTCACTACTTATTGCCGAGTATGATTCTGTTCCTCTTGCAGCAATGTTTCTTGTAGTATCGGATAGAAGAGCGACATATCTTTATGGCGCATCATCTTCTGAACACAGAGGCTTGATGGCACCATACTCACTACAGTGGAGAGCAATGATGCTAGCGAAGGAGAAGGGGTGTACACAATATGATATGTTTGGAGTATCTCCAGGCAATGACACATCTCATCCATTGTACGGCTTATATAGATTTAAAACTGGGTTTGGCGGTTCACTTTATCACGCAATGGGTTGCTGGGACTATCCGCTTAATCATAAAATTTATCCACAATATATAGCCTCTGAAGTGAGAAATCAGGGATATCATCTGGCTTAAAAAAAGGCGGCAGATATCTGCCGCCTGATTTTTTGAAGTTTTCCACTAGCTCAGTTTGTGTATTGCAAGGCCACTTCTTAGTTTTGGCTCAAACCAGGTTGTTTTGGGCGGCATAATGTTTCCTGTGTCTGCAATATCAATAAGTTGTTTCATTGATACCGGATACAAAGCAAATGCAGCTGCCATTTCACCTGAGTCAACACGTCTGCTGAGTTCAGCAAGACCTCTGATTCCTCCAATGAAGTCAATTCTCTTAGAAGTGCGGAGGTCTTTAATATCAAGCAATTTGTCAAATACCAGATTTGAAAGAACAGTTACATCAAGGACTCCAATAGGGTCGTTATCATTGTATCTTCCTTCAAGAGCTGTAAGTGAATACCACTTTTTGTCAATATACATTGAGAAATTGTGAAGCCCTGATGGAGAATAAATAGCTGCACCCATCTCTTTAACTGTGAAGTCACCTTTCAGTCTCTGAATGAACTCTTGCGAAGTCATGCCGTTAAGATCTTTAACCACCCTGTTATAGTCAATTATCTTTAGGTGACTTTCAGGAAATACTACTGCCATGAAGAAGTTATACTCTTCATTACCTGTGTGGTTGGGATTGTTTTTTCTTTTCTCCTCACCAACAAGTGCAGCAGCAGCTGTTCTATGGTGACCATCGGCTACATAAAAAGCAGGGATAGAGGCAAAAATCTCAGTAATCCTTTCGTTAATTTGCTCATCTTCAATTGTCCAAAAGTGATGTCCAAATCCGTCTTCAGCAACAAAGTCGTAGTCTGCTTTTTTACTCTTGACGGTGTTTTCAACGATTGAATTAATCTCCTTGTTATCAGGATATGCGAAGAAAACTGGCTCTATGTTTGCATCCTGGATGCGAACATGAATCATCCTGTCCTCCTCCTTATCCTTTCTGGTCAATTCATGCTTCTTGATTTTACCAGTAAGATAATCTTCTACATTAGCACCCACAACCAGCCCGTATTGTGTACGGTCTTCCATAGTTTGTGCATAAACGTAGTACATCTCCTTTGAATCCTGAACAAGCCAGCCTCTCTCTTGCCATAGTCTGAAGTTCTCTACAGCTTTATCATAGGCTTCCTGAGTATGTTCGTCAATAATCGGATCAAAATCTATCTCTGGTTTTGTTATATGAAGAAGTGATTTTTCGCCGGCTTCGGCTTTTGCCTCTACTGAATTTAGTACATCATAAGGGCGTGCAGCTACCTCTTTAACTAACTCTTTAGGAGGTCTAACAGCTGCAA
>CAZPRX010000045.1:1015-8629 GCA_964588835.1 uncultured Muribaculaceae bacterium | reverse complement strand
AATTGCATATATTTGCTAAACCTAAGCTTCAACATAACTAACACTCAACCAGCTCAACATGAAAAAACTTCTGTCAACCACTTTATTGCTGGTATTATTACCTGTATATGCAATATCACAAACGGTTGATTATTACAAATCTTTTGCGGAAAAAGCAGGAGAAAATTCAGTTTTATACAGGGGGAGAGCTCCTGTTCCTTACCACTTCAATTTCGAGGGAACACAATATGTGTTTGATGAAACATTCAGAAGGGGTGAGGTTGAATACAATGGTAAACGGTATTATGACGTAGAGATGAACCTTAATTGTCATCTGGACGAACTTGTAATTAAGATTCCCGGAACAATTTCTACGGTTATTCCAAACAAACACTTTGTAGAGTCATTCCAATTTGACGGAAAGTCATTTGTTTACTACAAAAACGGACCAAAAGACTCACCGGAAGCGGGATACTATCAGCTTTTACATGCCCGCAAAGATACCCTGCTTAGACGGGTGAAAAAAAGATACGTTGAAGAGATACCCAGACACGCTACATCGGGCTCGTTATTGAGGATGTTCAATACAGATGTAACTTATCATCTGTATTCGGCAGGCAAGTGGTATGTTGTTAAAAACAGAAGGGATGTTTTAAAGGTGTATCCTGCCGACAGGAGAATAATTTCAAGATTTATAAGAGAATCCAGGCTTAATTTCATAACAGACAGAGAGAACTCAATTGTACAGGTTGTGAAGTTTGCAGACCAAAATAAGCAATCTGTAAGATGAAGAACTTCAAAATAATAATTGCGGTATTGATCTCTGTAGTTTCTACCGCAGCTACTGCACAAGAGATTAGAATAAACCTTGAAAAGGCAAATCCGGATACTGTTATCACAGTTGCAAGACGAGATGCCGGTTTTCGACTATACTTTCCAGCGTCTGCATACTCAGACTCGGTAAAGGTATCCGTTAATACAAATGCATCTGGCTTCCTTCAGGCACTATCTTCACAATTGGTTCTTCAGGGATATGTTGCGGAGAAGATTGGAGGGAGCATATATGTTTTCAAAGAGAGCGGTATAATCAAAGGATTGCCAAAAGACTACTTCTCAGATGCCACATCGGCCTCAGCTGAACCTGCCTACTCTCTGCTCACAGGTGGTGAAAGTGTTGCAACTTCTCAAAATAAGATATATAAAGTAGGAGATCCAGGCGTTATGGCCAGACCGGGTCGCGCCGTAATCAGTGGTTATATAAAGGATGTCGATAGCGGAGAGCCACTGGCTGGAATATCTGTATCATCAGGCAACAACGGTCCATATACAGTAACAGATGCTTATGGTTTTTTCAGGCTCTCTCTTCAGCCTGGTCCACTTACTCTTAAGTTAAAGGGATATGGCTACGAAGATACCGATTTAATGGTTGAACTAAATGGAGACGGAGGGCTTGATGTTTTACTTAAAGAGAGGGTTTACTCTCTTAAAGGGGTGGTCCTCTCTGCTGAAAACACTCAAAACCTGAGGAGCACTCAAATCGGCCTTGAAAAAGTAAGGATTGACAGAATCAAACACGTCCCTGCTGCATTTGGCGAGGCCGATGTTCTTAAAATAGTACTTACTCTGCCGGGGGTAAAATCGGTAGGAGAGGCATCGGGTGGATTTAATGTCAGGGGCGGTGCTACTGATCAAAACCTTATCCTCTTTAATGATGGAACCATTTTTAATCCCACTCACCTCTTTGGTCTCTTCTCTGCTTTCAATGCAGACATTGTAAACGATATAGAATTATATAAGAGTACTATTCCAGCCAGATTTGGCGGAAGGATATCCTCTGTGCTTGAGATTAACAGTCGTGAAGGAAACAGCAAAAAAATAACAGGCTCGGCAGGTGTGGGTTTACTTACAGGTAAATACTCAGACTGGATTCTGGGTCTTCTTCCGGAAAATGCAGAGTACAAAAATGGATCAGCCACATTTCAGGATCTGACAGCCGGAGTGAGCTACAAAATTGATAATAAAAACACGCTGTATCTTAATGGTTATTACTCTAGGGATGGATTCAGATTCAGCCGGGATACAAGTTTCTCCTACAGAAATATGAACGCCTCTCTAAAGTGGAGGAGTATTATGAGCGAAAGCCATAACCTGGTCATCTCTGCAGGTTACGACCACTACAATTATAAAACCGATGATGTGGGTAATCCGGTAAATGCTTACGAAATGAATTTCTACATTAAGCAGGGATTTGTAAGGGCAAATTTCAACTGGCTTATTAACGAAAAGCATACCCTTAATTACGGATTGAATACTGTCTTCTATCACCTTAACCCCGGAACACTCACTCCATATGGTGATGAATCACTTGTTATCCCCAAGAAACTTCAGATTGAGAGAGGAGTTGAATCGGCTCTTTATCTTGGAGATAACTGGCATATTACTGATAAGTTCTCACTGGAACTGGGGCTTAGATATTCTTTGTACTCAGCACTTGGTGAGCGTAACTATTTCAAATATTTTGAAGGTGAACCAAAAAGCGAAGCTACAATAATAGATAGTGTGCACGTTCCCGGAGGGAAACTCGTTAAACCATACCACGGACCTGAGTTCAGAATATCAGCCAGATATGCTTTTAATAACGATATCTCCATTAAAGCAGGTTACAACAGCATGAGGCAGAATATTCACATGCTCTCTAACACAACAGCAATTTCGCCTACAGACATCTGGAAACTTAGTGATGCAAACATTCAGCCTCAAAGCGGATGGCAGGCAGCTGCAGGTCTGTATGCAAATATTTTTGGAGGAAGAGCCGAACTCTCAGCTGAGGGTTATTACAAAGAGATGGATCACTACCTTGACTATAAGAGCGGAGCGGTTATAACTATGAATGAGTATATAGAGAGAGACGTAGTTGAGACCAAGGGCAGGGCATACGGTGCAGAAATCATGATTAAGAAACCTCTAGGTAAACTTAACGGCTGGATGGCTTATACCTATTCAAGAACAATGCTTAAGCAGGAGGGTAATGAAGGAGAACCACTTATTAATAAAGGAAACTGGTATTCGGCCTCTTATGATAAACCTCACGAAATCAAACTTGTTGCTAACTATAAATTTACTCAAAGATTCAGCGTTTCACTTAACGTTGACTACTCAAGCGGAAGACCAGTAACGATTCCATTAAGCAAATATTATTACGGAAATGGATACAGGCTCTTCTATTCAGACAGAAATGCCTACAGGATTCCCGATTATTTCCGCCTTGACTTCGCAATTAATATTGAGCCTAGTCATAACTTAACTTTACTAACACACAGCACTATTACAATAGGTGTCTATAACCTTACCGGAAGAAAAAATGCCTATTCAATATATTATGACACACACAGTGGAAGCAAAATTCAGGGATACAAGCTCTCAATTTTTGGTGCTCCCATTCCTTACATTACTTACAACATTAAATTCTGAGCGATGAAGAACTATATAAAATATCCCATAATTTTTATTGCTCTCTGTTTTGCTCTTAATGGCTGTGTCACCCCTTTTGAACCTGTGGGTCATGAAGGGGCAGAGAATATACTGGTCATTGAGGGAGACATTAATGCAAATGGCGTAACTGAAGTTGTCCTAAGCAGAACTCAAAAACTGTCAGATAAAAATACAAAACCCATCTATGTGAAGGGTGCAGCAGTATGGATTGAGAGTGAAAGAGGCATAAGATATCATGCTCAACAATATTCCACAACTACAGACGTAGTATACAGAACAAATTACATTGGACTTGATAAACTACTTAAATACAAACTATGTGTCTCTCTACCTGCAGGACAATACTACGAATCTGACCTGGTACCTGTTTTAGAATCTCCCCCGATATCAGAAATCGGTTTTAGCAGGGATACTGTAAAAAAGAGTGTCACATTTCATGTCAGTACAGGGGACCCAGCAAACAAAACCAAATATTACAAATGGAGCTACACAGAGGACTGGGAGTTTACTGCCCACAATTATGCATACTATATTTACAAACCTCTTACAAACCAAATTGTAGAGTTACCTTACGAACAGAACACTTTTTTCTGCTGGCAAAAGGGTAGGTCAAAATCAATTTTGATCGCCACTACAAGCCATCTGTCTCAAGATAAGGTTCATCAGATGCCTTTAGTCTCAATGGGAAATACCGATGACCGGATATCTGTTCTCTATTCAATTGAGGTCTCTCAATTTGCAATTACACGTGAAGCATTTCTTTACTGGGAAAACATCAGGAAGAACTCAGACAAGGTGGGTGGAATATTCTCTCCACAGCCAAGTGAGATAATGGGAAATATCAGATGTATAAGCGACCCCTCTGAAGTTGTTATAGGGTTTATTAGTGCCGGATTGAGTTCAACTAAAAGGTTCTTTGCTTCCGATTCCGAGATGGATACTTATAAAAGCTTTCATAATTGCGAAGAGATTGTACCTGAAGAGGAAAAGCCTCCCTTAACATGGTTCAGTCTTTATCATGGCGGATACCTGGTAATTTCATACGATGAAATGGAAAGAAAAAGCATCTGGTCAAGAGACGCTTGTGTTGACTGCCGCTTAAAAGGGACAAAGAATAAACCGTCATTCTGGCCAAATGACCATAAATAGAATCAATATGAAGAAGATAATATATATAGTACTCTTTTGTGTAGTTTCCACATTTTCACTTTCAGCACAAAACGTTGCCGAGAGGGTATTCGTCAGTACAGATAAAGAGACATATCTGGCAGGTGAAAAGGTGTGGATGTCCGGATTCTGTTTCAAGAGTGAAGGTGGAAAAATATCGTTGTCAGATATAAGCTCTCTCGCCTACTTAGAAATCTATGCTCTGGATAAACCTGTTTTAACAATAAAAATGGCTCTCAAGGATGGCCGAGGCTCTGCATGGGCAGACCTGCCGCTAAATCTCGCCACCGGTAATTACAAGTTGATTTCCTATACACACTATATGCAGAATGAAAAGCCTCTGCCATATTTTGAAAAGACCATCTCCATATACAATACCATTTCATCAGAAAGATTATCTGATGTTATGACCGCTAAAGCAGACAGCTCTTTTTCTTCAGCAAAGGAAAACTCATCGGCCTATTCAAACGATTTTATTGAAATTAATCTTCCTTCCTCAGGCGTGCTTGCCAGAGAGAGTGATTATGAGTGGCGCTTAACAAATAAAAACAAGGAGCCTTTAACATTAAGTATATCTGTTTTTAAAACCGATCCTCTCCCGGAATACAATAACAATACTATTAAAGATTATTTAAAAAGTGCCTTTAATAAGGATACTGAGCCATCTTCAATTAAATTCATTCCGGAGTATGAGGGGGAGGTCATCAAGGGCAAAATAACACCTGTAAATGGCAGCCGCTATCAAGATCTGGCCGGACACAAAGTTTTCATCTCTTTTCCCGGTGGTAATGGTGAGTTATATGCATCAAAGTCCGGTGAAAACGGAGAGGTTGAATTCTACACAGATAATGTATATGGAAAGAGAGAGTGTGTTCTTGAGGTTGTCGCTAAAGATACATCAGCAAAATTTATTGTTGAGCTGACCGATCCTTTTATTCATCCCCAAATTAAACCTGCAGAAAATCTCATGTTGCTGCCATCATACTACTCTACCCTTGAGGAGAGAAGTATAGGAATGCAACTAACCAGGAGATTTGCTGCTGACTCACTATTTGAAACAGCTGAACCCAGCCACAATCCACTCTTTGGTGACAAAAAGAGGCGATACATGCTGGACGATTACACAAGATTCCCTGTAATGGAGGAGGTGATTATAGAGTATGTATACGAACTGAGAGCCAGAAAGAGTAATAACAGTGCACAACTGCTCGTAAGGTGGGATAGCGATCTTAACGCCTCTGAATATTCCAGAGAGCACACACTTGCACTCGTTGACGGAATCCCTGTTTTTAATCATAAAAAGATTCTGGACATGGACCCTCTTAAGGTAAAAAGCCTTGAAATCTATGGAGATAAATACTTTATAGGCAATTTAAGTTTCACCGGTATTGCCTCTTTTAATACCTATAACAGCAAATATACAGGTCTTACATTTGACAAAAGTGTACGAATAGTTGATTTTGAAGGTGCCAAGCCAAGTTCAAGATTAGTTGGAAAAGGGTTTGAAACCGGCAAATATCCAGATTTCAGACACACTCTTCTATGGGAACCAGTACTGGAGCTTCCTGCTTTAGGTGTCAAAACACAATCATTAAGGACATCTGCCGTTGCTGGTCTTTATAAGATTGTTATACAAGGTATAACAGAATCAGGGGAGTCAATATTAATTGAAAAAGATTTTAGAATAGAGTGATTTTTGTCAAAAGTTGGCAAAACAATGGCTTTTCTTTGCGTTATGATTATAACAGCAAAAGCCATGAAAGCAAAGATCAGATCTTATCGCGAAATCAGACCCGGCAGCAGTAGTGATAAAATAATTTCAGACATTCTTGATGCCTGTAAAAGCGGAAATATAGCAGTTCTGTCAAGCCTTGCAGATGGTAAATCCATATTGAACGAGATTGAGAAGCAGGGCGTCTCTCCGCTTGTTGTAGCCAGCTCAAACGGGCATGCAGGGATAGTAAGACACATACTCCAGCACGAACATTACGTCATTAGTCCGGATATCCTTGCCCACTCTGCATCTGTAGCAAAGTCGAATGGCCACGATAAGGTGAGAAGTCTGCTAACTTTATACTATATTAAATACTGCAGATACGAAACAGCACCTTGAAAACACAGTATTTCAGGCATCAGGCATCGCACAGAAACACAACTGCACACTGGTCAGACTTGATTACCAGCAAGAGCAGGGCCTTATGTCCTCTCTCCCTCTTGGTTATAATCAAACGGTGATTCAACGGAGCTTAACCACCTCAGCAACTGCGATATTCGTTCCCTTTACAACACAGGAGCTTTTCCAATCCAGCGGTGAGGCACTTTATTATGGCCTGAATGCCCTTTCCAATAACCTCATCATGGTAGATCGCAAAAAGCTCAAAAATCCGAACGGTTTGATTTTAGGAACTCCTGGCAGCGGAAAAAGCTTTTCTGCAAAACGTGAGATTACCAACATATTTCTCATTACTACAGATGACATTATCATTTGCGATCCGGAGGCAGAGTATTATCCCCTCGTTAATCGTCTCAATGGCCAAGTTGTAAAAATTTCGCCCACAAGCACCGACTTTGTCAATCCGATGGATATCAACTTGAATTACAGCGAGGACGATAGTCCGCTTTCCTTGAAATCCGACTTCATACTCTCCCTGTGTGAGTTGATTGTGGGTGGTAAAGATGGCCTTATGCCTGTTGAGAAAAGTATCATCGACCGCTGTGTCCGTCTTATCTATGCTGACTATCTTTCTGACCCTGTCCCAGAGAAGATGCCAATTCTTGAAGACTTGTACAATGCCCTTAAGGAACAGGACGAAAAAGAAGCACAGCATATCAGGGCAGCTCTTGAAATCTATGTTACAGGCTCCCTCAATGTATTCAACCACCGTACCAATGTGGATATTACTAATCGACTTGTCTGCTTTGATATTAAAGAGCTTGGTAAACAACTAAAAAAGCTGGGTATGCTCGTGGTGCAGG
>CAZPRX010000045.1:0-1005 GCA_964588835.1 uncultured Muribaculaceae bacterium | reverse complement strand
TTACTATATGGATGAGTTTCATCTTCTTTTAAAAGAAGAACAGACTGCCGCCTATTCAGTGGAAATCTGGAAACGCTTTCGAAAATGGGGTGGCCTTCCCACTGGGATTACCCAAAATGTCAAAGACCTTCTTTCCTCTCGTGAGGTTGAGAACATCTTTGAGAACTCTGACTTTGTGTATATGCTCAATCAGGCATCTGGCGACCGTCAAATCCTAGCAAAACAGCTCAACATCTCTCCGCATCAGTTGTCCTTTGTGACAAACAGCAACGAGGGTGAAGGACTGCTTTTTTATGGCAATACCATTATTCCTTTCAAGGATAAATTCCCGAAGGACACTGCCCTTTACAGCATCATGACTACGAAGCCCAATGAAATCAACAAAAATAATGGAGGTAACGCTTAATGAATATGAACATGTACAAAACCAAGAAGAACGAGATGCCGGTTGCAGGTGATCCCACCATGCTGCTTGTGGACAACTACCTGTCCACCCGTCAGATGCTCAGCAATCTGATTGAGATGTATCGCATGGAGAGCCAGCTGAAAAAGCACCACAAGGCGTATCTGCACGTCAGAGAGAAAGCTGATATGATGTGCGACTTCTATGAAGTCCTTCTGGCTGAGATGGATGGCCGCGAGAAAGTGATGTTTGACAAGGTTCTGGAGCAGGCTGTCGTTGGCGAAGGCAACCGCCGGGAAAATCCTTGCGAAGGCTGTACGGAATGCTGCGGAGCCTGCATGGAGCTTGAAGAAAGCCTTCCTTCCGCTGGTGAAGACGAAGCAGAAGTAATCATGCTTATGGGTACCTATGAAACCATGCAGGATGACATGATTTGCCTTGGTGAAGGGATTGATCTTATGGTTGAGGCCATGCAGACCGTTCTTGCTGGTCAGCCTGTGTCGAAAACTACTCTGGAGCAGGTATGCAGCATGGTCACGGAGATGTCGGATGAAATCTGTGATCGCTGGTGAATAGACTGCTCCACCAGCACAAGGTCCCAT
>CAZPRX010000044.1:0-8633 GCA_964588835.1 uncultured Muribaculaceae bacterium | reverse complement strand
CATCTGGGTATTTCAAAACAATCAGTAATTGACAACACACTTTTTAATTAAATATGAAAAAGATTAAACTACTCTTGATTATTGCTTTGCTCGTTTTCGTATGGAACGAGTCAGGAGCATGTACATCTGCAATTATAACAGGTAAACTTACTCCGGATGGAAGACCACTTCTGTGGAAGCATAGGGATACAGGTGAAGATAATAACAGAATTGAGCACTTTAAAGGCAAAAAGTACAGTTTTACAGCGCTTGTAAATAGTCCTGATAAAGGTGGAGTAGTGTGGATAGGCACAAATTCGGCAGGATTCTCAATCATGAACACTGCATCCTATAATTTAAAGGATGATGATGTTAAAGAGATGGATAAAGAGGGTGAACTTATGTACGACGCTCTTTCTGAATGCAAAAACATAAAAGAGTTTGAAGAGTTCTTGAAAAAGAGGAAAAAACCTATGGGTGTTGAGGCAAACTTTGGTGTTATTGATGCCGATGGTGGAGCTGCATATTTTGAAACAAATAACAGCACTTACAGAAAAGTAGATGCAAATGACCTTGCAATTGCACCGGAGGGTTATCTGATTTATACAAACTACTCTTATACAGGAAGATTTAATGAGGGAATGGGTTATATAAGATATCAGAATGCCAGAGATATTGTAACTAAAAAAGCAATTGATAAAAATATTACTCCTGAATGGATATTTAATTCTTTATCAAGAAGTTACTATCATTCTTTAATGGGCATTAATCTTATTGAGGATGAGTTTTCTCCAGAAAAAGGTTCAGGTTGGGTAATTGATCAAGACTATATTCCAAGAAAATCATCAACTGCTTCAGTTATTGTTCAGGGTGTTAAGCCTAGCGAAAATCCTGAAATGACTACAATGTGGGTAGTATTAGGTTATCCACCTGCAGGAGTTGCCGTTCCAGTTTGGGTTAAAGCCGGAAACGAACTACCTGCTACTCTGGTAAAGGAGTCTGAAAATAACATGAACGCACTAGCTTGTGACTATGCGTTAAAACTTAAATACAAAACCTTTTCAATAAAAAGGGGAAGCGGTGGCAGATATATGAACTTCCCCTTGATTTACAATAAGAAAGGAAATGGCTACATGCAGATCCTTAATAGTTTTGAAAAGAGATTACTTATGATTTCTCTTCCCATGATTGAAGAGTGGAGAAAAGAGGGAATCAATCTTAATCAAGTCAAAGAGCTTAATAAAACAGCCGATGAAACGATTAAGACTGTTTACGGCTCCTTACTCAATCTTTAAATCTCTAAAGGCGGCTATATAGCCGTCATTAGGTGCGGTTACCTTTATCCTTACAGCCTTAACCGGCTCTTGAGGAATAATGGTAGCCGTTCCTCTTTTTAGGTCATCCCCTTTTATGAAAGTAACCCCATCATACGAGTATTCAACATAACCATCATTAATCCAGTAAAAATCGATGTTTGGCATTCCTGACTCTACGGTGATTCTACTGCTCTTAACCGGCTCTTTAAATGTGTATGTTAGATAATCTCCTGCAGCAAGTTTCCTTGTTGTACGGAAGTATGTGTCAAATTTATAGTCAGTTATATTTACTATTTTATTATTTTTTCCCTCCTCAAGATTAGTAGATATCTCTACTTCCGGAGTTAGATAATTGTAATCAGCATTTGATGCCTTTACGGTTATGCTCTTAATATCATCTTTGAAAAACGTTGCAAATCTGAATCTTTCAGGTTTATCTGTGAAGATTTCGCCTTTGTAAACCGGTGAATACATTGTAGGTTCGCTCTCATCAGCTGTATATCTGACAATTGCCCATTCGTATGGAAGCTTAACCCTGAGGGCTCCACTTTCGTATGTAACCTCCGGATATGGAAGTCTGAAAGAGATGCCCATATTTGCCATCCTGTTGTAGTGGAACATCTCCAGTCTGCTGTTGAAATCATCCCAGTTACGAATCTCCTGAGGTGACCATCCAATCTCAGCAACTGCAGCTAATCTTGGATATGTTTGATAGTCAAGGAATTTTGCCGGCCATCCAAGAAGTTCTGTCCAGAGAGCACCCTGAACACCCACAACAAGCGGAGCCTCTTCCGGACTGAGAGATGCTGTTCCTGTAGGGTCAAGAGAATAAGTCTTCTCTGTAGACACAATTCCTGCCCAGTTATGGCCCCTCTCAAGTGGAGTGTATTTCATATCAAAGTAACAGTAAGCACCAGGCATCATTATGGTAGGTTGCCCCTTCTTTACCGATTCTATTCCCTTTTCAACACTTCTCCAGGCGTAAACCCTTGTCTCCTTATGAAGATCTCCGCCTTCAAGTATCTCGTCCCATCCAGCCATCTTTTTTCCATGCTTCTCAACTATCTTCTCCATCCGTCTCACAAAGTAATTAAGAAGCTCTTCATTTGTTTTCATCCCCTCTTTCTCCTTAAGCGCTTTACATGAAGAACAATTATCCCATGTTGTGTAATTTACCTCATCTCCGCCTATGTGTATATATTTACCGGGGAATAATTTTGCAAGCTCTTTGATGATGTTGTCAAGCATCTTATAGTTCTCTTCTTTGCCTACACACCAAACATTCTGACCCTCGCCCTGAACACTTAGTGAATTGTCTGAATGGTCACATGCAACATTAGGGTAAGTTGCCGTTACAGCCTTGCTGTGGCCCGGAAGGTCTATCTCGGGAACTATTTCAATATTTCTGTCTGCAGCAAATTTTACAATCTCTTTTATCTCCTCCTGAGTATAAAAACCGCCATATCTCCTTTTCCCTGAGCCGAATGAAGGTGCAAGAGCTTCACCATCCCCTCTCCATGCTCCCTTTTCTGTAAGCAAAGGATATTTTTTAATCTCAACTCTCCAGCCGTTGTCGTCAGTAAGATGCCAGTGCAAAGTATTGATTTTGTGGAATGACAACCATTCTATATATCTCTTTACAGTTCCAGCATCAAAGAATGTTCTTGATACATCCAGCATCATACCTCTGTAGCCAAAGCGAGGATAGTCTTCGATTTTAACTGAAGCCAGTTTCCAATTGTCTTCAGCGGTTGATTTTCCTGAATAAACAGAAGCAGGCATCAGTTGTAAAAGTGATTGTATTCCATAAAATATTCCAGCTGATGTAGATGCCTTAATAGAAACTCCGGCCTGGGTGATTTCAAGAATATATCCCTCTGGTTTAATTGATTGATTTGATATCAAAGAGAGAACTATCGAGTTTTCAGATGAGTTTTTATTATCAATTTTGAATCCAGTTGCTGCCTCAAGTTTATTTTTAAGGTAGTTGAGATTGAAACTGCTCTTTTCGTTACTTGTTAAAGTGGTCTTTTCATTTAGCGTAAAACTGCCCTCTCCCGCAATTTGAGAAACGGGCCTGGGAATTAAAACATTTTGCGCATTGATTAAAAGGCTCACAAGGAGAGCCGAAACTAATGTCAGTACTCTTTTTGTCATAATAAAGGGTTATTTGTAAAAAGTAAAGATACTCATTATTCTTTGCTATTCTTGCCCAAATTGTATAGTTTTGTGCCACTTTTTAATACTCTCATATAATGTCCGAAAAACTTATTTCAAAAATCCCTGAGGGCACTTTGTCGGAAAAATGGACAAAGCATAAAGCTCAGATTCGTGTGGTAAGCCCGGCTAATAAACGTAAGCTGGAGGTGATTGTAGTAGGAACCGGTCTTGGTGGAGCATCTGCTGCTGCTGCCCTTGGAGAGCTTGGCTATAACGTCAAGGTCTTTTGCATAAGTGACTCCCCCAGAAGGGCTCACTCAATTGCAGCTCAAGGAGGTATAAATGCAGCAAAAAACTATCCAAACGACAACGACTCGGTATACAGACTATTTTACGACACAATTAAGGGGGGCGACTACAGAAGCCGCGAAGCTAACGTTTACAGACTGGCAGAGGTGAGCAACCTCATAATTGACCAGTGTGTTGCCCAGGGAGTTCCTTTTGCTCGTGAATATGGCGGACTTCTTGATAATCGTTCATTTGGAGGTTCTCAGGTAAGCAGAACGTTCTATGCGAGAGGCCAGACCGGCCAGCAGCTTCTTCTTGGTGCATATGCTGCGCTCAACAGACAGATAGAGCTTGGTTCTGTAAAATCATACGTAAGGCATGAGATGCTTGACCTGGTAATGATAGATGGTGAGGCAAAGGGAATTATTGCCAGAAACCTAGTTACAGGTGAAATTGAGCGTCACGGAGCTCATGCTGTGGTAATAGCTACAGGTGGTTACGGAAACGTCTTTTTCCTCTCTACAAACGCAATGAACAGTAATGGTTCAGCTGCATGGCAGTGTTACAAAAAAGGTGCTTTCTTCGCAAACCCATCGTTTGCACAGATTCACCCTACCTGTATTCCTGTTCATGGAGAGCAGCAGTCAAAGCTTACCCTTATGTCTGAATCACTCAGAAACGATGGTAGAATCTGGGTACCCAAGAAAAAAGAGGACGTAATTAAGCTAAGAGAAAAGAAAATCAAGGCTTCACAAATACCAGAAGAGGATAGAGATTACTATCTGGAGCGCAGATATCCTGCATTCGGAAACCTTGTTCCAAGAGACGTTGCCTCGAGGGCAGCAAAGGAGAGGTGTGATGCCGGATTTGGAGTGAATGAAACCGGTCTTGCCGTTTTCCTTGATTTTAAAACATCTATCGAGAGGTTAGGCAAGAAAGTAATAGAAGAGAGATATGGTAACCTTTTCCAGATGTATGAAAAGATTACTGACGTAAATCCGTACGACGAGCCGATGATGATTTATCCGGCTATCCACTATACAATGGGTGGTCTTTGGGTTGACTATAATCTTCAGACAACCATACCGGGACTTTACGCGATTGGTGAAGCTAACTTCAGCGACCACGGAGGAAACAGATTGGGAGCGTCTGCTCTTATGCAGGGTTTGGCCGATGGTTATTTCATTCTCCCTTACACAATTGGAGACTATCTGGCAGGAAAGATACAGGTTAAGAAGACAGACACAAATCATCCTGCTTTTGATGAGGCTGAGAAAACTATCAAGGAGAGACTCGACAGGCTGTTCAATATTAAAGGCAAACAACCTGCAGATCACTTCCACAAGAAGCTCGGTCACATTATGTGGGACTATGTGGGAATGGCCAGAAACGAAGCGGGTCTTAAGAAAGCAATAGAGGAGATAAGAGTTTTAAGAGATGAATTCTGGAAAGACCTCTATGTTCCGGGAGAGAACAATGAGTTTAACCAGGAGCTGGAAAAAGCTGTAAGAGTTGCAGATTTCCTTGAAATGGGTGAGGTCATGGCTATGGATGCATTAACCAGAAAAGAGTCTTGCGGAGGTCACTTCCGTGAAGAGATGCAGACAGAAGAGGGTGAAACACTCAGAGATGATGAAAACTACATGTATGTAAGTACTTGGGAGTACACTGGATACGGCAAAGAGCCGGTTAAGCACAAAGAGGCACTCCAGTACGAATTCATTAAGATTGCAACCCGTAACTATAAAGACTAAGGAGCACAAAAGATATGGACTTTACATTAAAGGTTTGGCGCCAGAAAAGCGCGAAAGATAAAGGAAGGTTCGCAACCTACAAGGTGCAGAACATATCTCCGGATACTTCATTCCTGGAGATGATGGATATCCTCAATGACCAGCTGGTAAGAGAGGGTGCAGACCCTGTTGCAGTGGAGAAGGGTTGCAAATCAGATGGTCCGGTGGCATTTGACCATGATTGCCGGGAAGGTATTTGCGGAATGTGTTCTCTGTACATTAACGGCAGGGCTCACGGACCGGATGATGATATAACCACTTGTCAGCTTCACATGAGAAAATTCTCAGATGGCGAGACAATTACAATTGAACCTTGGAGATCTGCAGGTATGCCTGTAATCAAGGATCTAGTGGTTGACAGACAGGCTCTTGATAAAATACTTCAGGCAGGTGGATATGTCTCTGTTAACACAGGTGGAATTCCAGATGCCAACACTATTCCTATTCCAAGAGATAATGCTGAAGAGAGTATGGATGCAGCAGCTTGCGTAGGTTGTGGTGCCTGCATTGCAACATGCAAAAATGGCTCAGCTATGTTATTCGTTGCTGCCAGAGTAAGTTCTCTAGCACTTCTTCCGCAAGGTAAGATTGAAGCAGCCAGAAGAGCTAAGGCTATGGTAGCCAGGATGGATGACCTTGGATTTGGTGCTTGTACAAACACTCGCGCCTGCGAAATGGAGTGTCCTAAAGACATCTCTGTTGCACACATCGCAAGGCTTAACAGAGAGTTCCTGAAGGCAAAAATTAAAGATTAATAATATTGCTATAAATTAAAGAGGCTGCCTGGAATCAGGCAGCCTCTTTTCGTTCTTAATAAAATGGGTTAGTCACCAGCAGGTTATCTTCTGTATACTACAGCTCCGCCGGATCCGTCAGCGATTATGCGCTCGATATCCTCAGGACTTGGATCAGTAGGGGTAAGAATCGAGTTTATTACCTGAATAACAAAATCCCTTGGATAGTATAGTTCAAGCAGCTTGTTGTCTGATGCACATATCTGGCCGTTTGGTAGCAGAGGTGTGATTATCATAAACAGCATGTCCTCATATTTAGTATAAGTACCATCCAGGCTGCTGCCGTTTTTCATTTTGAAAACAACGATATTGGTTGCTGAGAATTCAACTTTATTAGGGACTAACTGACTTCTGTGCAATGCTTTAACAATCTTCCTCTGATTGTTTAGATCTGCAAGGAACATCCGTGTTACCGGATTTGCATCGGCTTCAACCTGATCATAAACAAATGAGACGAAGGTCATTGTTGAATCTATGTTCCATGTCCCTGTAAGCACTATCGGCTCCGGTTCCTTGTTACAACTGGCTGTGGAAAGTGTTACCAGAGCAAGTGCAACTACCGACAAAAATCTTGAGATTTTCATAATAAAATAATTAATTAAATATTTAGTGTAGGGAATAGGCGTAGCAGAGATGCAAAAATATAAAATTTTCAATACAATTCTTCGTAAATTTGTAAAAAAAAAGAGGAGATGGAGTTTTTTGCAACATGTAACGGCATTCCGGTTCATATTTCTGATTCTAAAAAGGGAGATAAAATTTTACTTTTGCTGCATGGTTATCTTGAAACCTTGTATGTGTGGCAGGACTTTATTAAAGTATTGCCTGCCGATGTCAGAATAATTTCAATAGACCTGCCGGGTCATGGTTTGTCAGGCTCACATCAAAGCATTAATTCTCTTGATTTTTGTGCTGATGTTGTAAGAGACGTTCTTAAGAAGTGTAATGTTGATAAGTGCTGGATTATGGGGCACTCAATGGGAGGATATATTGCAATTGAGAGCGCCAGGAAATATCCGGAACTTTTCAGCGGACTGATTCTTATGCACTCTACTCCTTACCCGGATTCACCGGAGAAGATAAAAGACAGAGATAGAGAAATTGCGCTTATTAAACAAGCGAAGTTACCCGTAATTGCTAGAATGGGCATTCCAAAAATGTTTGCAACGGATAATCTGAGAAGATTTGACGAAAAGATATTTGAAATAATCGAGCTAACTGAGACTCATGATCCGGAGGGAATAGTTGCATCTGTTGAGGGATTAAAAGCAAGACCGGACAACCTTCCTTTTCTGGAATCGGCAAAATTGCCATTACTAATGTTTTTTGGAAACAACGACTATCACATATCAATTGAAAAAGCTAACCAGCTTGCAGCATCTCTGCCCGCAGCCAAATCGGTTTTTCTGCCCCTTTCAGGGCATAACGGCTTCCTTGAGGAGCCGGAGGTAGTCAAGGATGAATTGATTAAATTTATGACCCTATAATGAGAATATATAAAATCTTTTTTTTAACAATTGCTTCCGCAATTTCAATAGTTGCCTTTTCACAAAAAACAGTGAGAGATTATGGCATAACCGTGGGGGTTATGAAAACTGGCAAAAACAATGCTATTACAGACGTTCAGGGAGTTAAAGTGGGGCATGTTACCCTTATTGAGGGGGAGAGTGTTAGGACGGGTGTAACGGCAATTGTTCCTCACGAAGGAAATATATTCAAAAATAAGGTTCCGGCAGCAATATTTGTTGGGAATGGATTTGGTAAACTTGCAGGTTATACACAAGTGAGGGAACTGGGAAATATTGAAACTCCTGTTATTCTTACAAACACGATGAGTGTAGCACCCGCTCTGGATGCATTGATAACATATACTCTTGCCCAGCCTGGTAATGAAAATATTGCATCGGTTAATGGAGTGGTGGGGGAGACAAATGATGGTGGTCTGAACGATATCAGAGGCAGGCACATCAATCCGGAACATGTTTTGGCTGCAATATCAAATGCAAAAGGGGGCCCTGTTGAGCAGGGTGCAATAGGAGCCGGTACCGGTACTATATGTTTTGGATACAAAGGGGGAATAGGCACCTCGTCAAGAGTTCTGCCTCAATCTCTTGGAGGTTATACTGTAGGGGTAATTGTGCAGACAAATTACGGGGGAGTTCTTGAGATGGCAGGTGTTCCCGTAGGAAAAATGATGAAGAATTACAGCTACAGCAAAAATATTATGCAGGACGCAGACGGATCGTGTATGATAGTGGTCATTACCGACGCTCCGGTTACATCAAGAAACCTGGAAAGGCTTG
>CAZPRX010000043.1:0-8834 GCA_964588835.1 uncultured Muribaculaceae bacterium | reverse complement strand
GTATTCCACAAAATATTTTGTCTCCTGTATGTGTAAATCAAACCCCAGATAGAGAGGGCAAGGAGAACAATCATAAAGAAAGCTGCTCCAGTATTGAAAGGAAGGCCAAGTCCGTTCACAAACAAAAGATCAATCCATGATGCCATCTTAGGCAGATAAGGAATAATTCCGTAGAGGATTATGGCTAGAATCACAGCTGATATAAGGAGTACATAAATACTTCTCTTGGTTGAAACTTGATAGTTTTTATAATAGTAAATAAAGACAATCGCAGGAATTGCAAGGAGGTTTAAGAGGTGGACTCCTATTGATAAGCCCATAAGCAAAGCAATAAGCACAATCCATCTGTTTGCGTGAGGATTGCCAGCCTCCTCCTCCCATTTTAACATGGCCCAGAATACAGCAGCAGTGAACAGAGATGACATTGCGTACACCTCTCCCTCTACGGCAGAGAACCAAAATGTGTCAGAAAAAGTATATGCAAGAGCACCTGTAAGTCCTGCCCCAAAAATTGCCAATGAACCAGCTAATGTGATTGACTCCCCCTTCTTCTCTGAAATCCTTCTTCCTAAGTGAGTTATTGTCCAGAAGAGGAACATAATGGTAAAGGCAGAACACATTGCGCTCATTGCATTAACCATCATTGCTGCCTTTTCAGGCCCGGCCGGAAGAGTAAACATTCTGGCAATAAGCTGGAATACCGGATTTCCCGGCGGGTGACCTACCTCCAGTTTATATGAAGAGGCAATAAATTCGCCACAATCCCAAAAACTTGTAGTGGGTTCAATAGTAGACAAATATGTTACTGCAGCTATCAGAAGCACAAGGAGCCCCATCAAGTTGTTTGCCAGTTTAAATTTCTTCTGATCCATAAGGTTGATTTTCAGTTTGTGTTGACATTAATATGCAAAGATACTATTTTGAAATATTCTGCCTAAATTTGCATAAAATTAATAGCATCAGATGAGCCAGAATGATTGGAAGAGCAGGCTGGGCGTTGTATTTTCAACAAATTCGGACTTCAACTATAACAACGACGAAGTTAAGGATGACTCTGCCGGGACGCCTCCTCCCGGTAAGCAAAAACTGATAGTGTCCATAGACAGGCGAAACAGAGGAGGGAAACAGGTGACACTGGTTCTCGGGTTCAATGGCAGAGAAGATGATCTGGAGGAGCTGGGAAAACAACTCAAAAACAAGTGTGGAACAGGCGGTTCTGTTAAAGATGGAGAGATTATAATACAGGGCGATTTCAGGGAAAGGATTGTTACTCTGCTAAAATCAATGGGATATAACGCAAAAAGAGGCAATTAATGAACGAAAAAATCTTGCCGGCAGACTCTCTTTGGCAAGCCGGTTCAAAAATAGTGTCATCAATTCCCCCGTTAGAGGAGAGTAGTAGCGGAACAATGCCTAATGTTCTTCTCTCTTTGATCATTCTCATCTTCTTTGTAGGCATTATCGTTTTCTCCCGGGAGATTTTAAGTGTTATACCGAGTGTCCTGAAAAGTACATTCAATCTCAAGAATCATTACAAAATAGAAGAGAAACTCTCTCTTTCCAATATGAGAAACATGGTGTTTGTCATTTCACTGGTGTATTTTCCGGTGATTGTCACCATTATGGCCGGAAGCTTTCTTGAATCAAAATTTGATATATACCCCCCTCTCTTTCTTGTTTTATTTCTTGGATTCCTGATTGTAGTGGGAGTAATTAAGAAGCTGATAATATTACTCCTTTCATGGCTTAACAAAGATAAAAACACATTCACTTATATTGAAAAAGTAGGGTTTAACCATGTTATTATTGCATCAATCGTTACTTTTCCGTCTCTTTTATTTAAGTTGATAGTAGACGACGGTACGGGGGAACTTCTTGTTTACACAATGATAGCCAGCATTATACCAGTCATTATTCTTTACTTAATCAGGAGCTATCAAATAATAATCGGTCAACAATACTCTCATTTTTTTTATATTTTGTATCTTTGCGGCGCAGAAATATTACCCATCGTACTCATTGTACACTTTATACTCTCGCTCTGATAATATGAAGATAAAGAACATCCTGATCTCACAACCAGAACCAACTAATGGATCTCCTTACTCGGAACTGATCTCCAAGCATAAGATACACATTGATTTTATACCTTTTTTTAGGGTAGAGTCATTAACAGCCAAGGAATTTCGCTTACAGAAAGTCTCAATTCCTGATGCAACTGCTATCGTTTTTTCCGCAAGGTCAGCTATAGACTCTTTTTTTAAAATTTGTGAAGAGTTGCGCATTACCGTCCCTGAGACAATGAAATACTTTTGTATCTCAGAGGCTGTTGCACTATACCTTCAGAAGCACATCGTTTACAGAAAAAGAAAGATTTTTTATGGTGCCGGCACTAACTCATCCATAATTGATCTGATTGGCACCAAGCACAAGAACGAGAACTTCATGATTGCTGCTGCGGATAACTGCAAGACTGATCTCCATAAATTATTCGTAAAAGCAAAAATTAAGCATACCACAGCAGTATTTGTAAAAACTGTCAACAGCGATCTTTCTAATGTAAAGATTGAAAGCTATGATTTTGTAGTGTTTTATAGTCCTAGCGATGTGAAGTCTCTGCAAGATAACTTCCCTGACTTTGTCCAGAAAGATGTCAAATTTGCCACATTTGGAACAGGTGCTTTAAAAGCCCTTAAAGCAGCAAAACTTGCAGCAGATGTTACAGCTCCTACACCTGAAGCGCCATCTATTGCAAAGGCTCTTCAGAATTACATCGAAGCAAAATAATCAAGGCAAAATATGCCAGAAAATAGAAAACTGTTTCCCAAAAGGGATAGGCTTTGCAACGTAAAAGCAATTACTACACTTTTTGAAAGCGGAGAGAGTTGCTTTTCTTTCCCTATGAAGTTTTTCTATCTTGGTAATGGCCTGGATTATAATAGAATTCTTATTTCAGTACCCAAAAGAAACCACAAAAGGGCGGTTGAGAGAAATTTACTCAAACGAAGAATAAAAGAGTGCTGGCGACTGAATAAGGACGAGGCACAAGGAATTAATGGACTGGATATTGCAATTGTATATATTAGTCCCTCTGTATCAGAATACATAAAAATTGAAAAATCACTTAGAGATGGATTGGCAAAAATTCAGGAAGGGGTTGTTAAAACTGGCCTCTCTCCCCTTCATCCTGCTGATTAAGTGCTATCAATACTGCATCTCTCCTCTGAAACCTCAGTCTTGCAGATATTCACCCACTTGCTCAGCATATTCACTTGAGGCTGTAAAAAAATATGGCCCATTGAAGGGTTTATGGATGGCAATTAAGAGAATATCAAGGTGTCACCCCTGGGGTGGAAGCGGCTATGATCCTGTGCCCTGAGTTTTGTTAAATCCAAATCTTTTCAGGACAGCGTCAATATTTTTTTCATCTCTGGCAAGCATCCTTATCTCTTGCTCCGGTACGTTAAAAATATCCATAAAGACAAGCCCATCAACACAATAATTAAAATCAGGGTCAACATTGAAGTTGATTATCCTGGCATTTATTTTAAGGTACTTCTTGACAAGAGTAGGTAATCTGTACTCTCCATCGCTAAGTTTAAGCATGTATCTGTCAAACCTCTCAACAGAATCGGCCTTACTTCCGCTCAAAAGCATATCTGGATTGCATCTGTGGAAATTTGGGAAAAACGGATTCTTTGGCTTCATCAACTTTTCCAAATTATCTACTGAGTGATTCCTCTTGAGATACTCTATCATTAAACTCCTGTAAAACTTGGGATACCAAGAACTTATGCTTACAGGGCCTATAAGGTACCTCACATCAGGCTTGTTAAGAACTGAGTATAAAAGCCCTTTAATCAGCAACATCAGCGGGAGCGCCTCCTTTTGATACTCTAATGTGACAAATGACCTTCCAAGTTCAATTGATTTGCTGAGATACTGGTGGAATCCCGGATCATAATCAAACAGAGATTTTGTATAGAAACCCTTTATACCCTTTGTTTTGAGAATTTGGTCCCCGTATCCGAGTCTGTATGCACCTACAATCTTCCCTTTTTGTTTATCCCAAAGTATAAGATGCTGATAGTATTCATCATAAACATCAATGTCAAGTGACGATTTTGTTCCCTCTCCCACAGCTCTGAATGCCTCCTCTCTTTTACGCCCCAATTCGTGCATTGCAAGTGGAATTGACTTGGAATCCGTAAGATAGCAGCTGTAATTACCGGTTGTGAAAAGGTGTCTGTCTTTAGGAAGAGAGCTTATCTCTTTTATAAGAGCCCGTCTGTTTTTAGGTAAAGCAATTGGTGTAGAGTATACCTCTTCAGGGTGAATTACTTTTAATAACACATTCCCCTCAAGTGCATAAACCCTGCTCCGCAAATATCCTCCTAATTGCTTAACATCCTTATATTCTGCTAGTTCGCTTACTGTTACCGGCTTGCCAATTCTTACCTGAATAGTGTGGCCTCTCTTATTAAGCATCTCACATGGCAAGCGAAGAGTCCTGAGCATGGGGTGAATCTTGCCTAACCAATGGAAAAACCTGGAATTTGTACCATGTACATATACTGGAAGAACCTGTATTTCTGAGTTTTTGATGAGTTTAAGAATTGATGTCTGCCACTCCTTGTCCTGTATTATTGAAGATCCGTAAGTTGTTGCAACCTCTCCTGCAGGGAAGAGACATAAGCCTCCTCCGTTCTTCAAGGTCTCAGCAGCCATCCTTAAACCAGAAAAACTTTGAGCCAGACCAGGCTTTTCTGTAAAAGGGTTGACTGGATAGAAGAAGTCCTTTAAATTAGGTATAAGAGAGAGAACAAAGTTTGTGAGAAACTTTGTATCAGGACGGGCTGCACTAAAAAGATCAATTAAAACAACTCCATCTATTGCTCCATAGGGATGATTTGACACGACAATAAATGACCCCTCCTGAGGGATATACTCAAGCTCTTTGGGAAGTATCTCGTACTTAACATCAAGGTCTTTAAGCAAAGCTGATGAGAATTCTCTTCCATAGTGTTGAGAAATTCTGCTATACAATTTATTAACCCTGTTTATACCAAGTAAAGGCATCGCAATACTTGCAATGAAATTACCTGCCAACCCATGTACTTTAACTGCCTTTTTAATATCGGCCTTAGTTACTAGCTTTGCATTCATATCCACTGCAAATATAGTTTATTTGTTACTTTTACAAACATGAAATCTTTGGATAATAAAGAGCTGCTACGAGAAAATGTGAAGCTGCTGCCTCTGCTTCCCGGAGTTTACTGCTTCCTTAATAAAGAGGGGACTGTTATATACGTGGGAAAAGCCAAGAGTCTGCGCAACCGCGTTTTTCAGTATTTTCAATCAACTGAAACACTTACACCCAAAACAAGAGTGATGGTTTCAAAGATTGAAGCTTTTGAGCATACAGTTGTAGGAAGTGAATCAGAAGCACTGCTACTGGAAAATACTTTAATCAAAAGACACCAGCCCCGGTACAATGTCATGCTAAAAGACAGCAAGACCTATCCTTGGATATGTATAAAACACGAGCCCTTTCCCAGAGTGTTTTTAACAAGAAAGTTACTAAAAGACAAGTCCCTCTATTTTGGTCCATACAGCAATGTTTCACATGCTTATTCTCTGATAGATATAATAGATAATCTATTCAAAATCAGAAATTGCAAACTTTTTCTTTCATCTGAGAATATAAAATCCAAAAAATTTCGTCCATGTCTTAGATATCACATAGGAAAGTGCAAGGCTCCATGCATTGCCCTCCAGACCGAGGAGTCCTATAACTTACAGATAAACAGGATAAAATTGATTTTAAAAGGAGAAACCGCCTCTCTCGCAGAAGAGATACGGGAGGAGATGAAAATGGCCGCATCTGAACTTAGATTTGAGGATGCGCAAGAGGCAAAAGAGAGGCTTGAGACACTAAACAGACACTACAGTAAGTCTCTTGTAGTAAGTCAAAGTATTACAAATGTAGATGTTTTTTCTCTTGTATTTGAGAACAATATGGCGTTTGGAAACTGGATGAGAGTGGTAAATGGTGCTATAATTCAATCTCTTAATGCTGAACTAAAGCTTCCAATTGATGAGTCAAAAGAGACCGTTCTGGGGCGGTTTATTATCTCAATTGGGGAGCGATTCGCCCCACTTTCAAGTGAGCTATTAACAGAATACCCTCCAGATGGTGATTTCACTCCATCTATCGTGCATGTTCCTAAAAGAGGGGACAAATTGAGTTTACTTGAACTTAGCGTAAAGAACGCCAGAATATTCAAGATAGAAAAAATTAAACAAGAGCAGATTCTTAGGCCGGAAGAGCACAAGGAGAGAATTCTTGAAGCAATTAAAAAGGATTTGGCACTTAGCGAACTCCCGGAACACATTGAATGTTTTGACAACTCTAACATCCAGGGGAAATACGCAGTATCTGCTTGTGTAGTATTTAAAAATGCGATACCGAGCAAAAAGGACTACAGACATTTCAATGTTAAACGGGTTGTGGGAGCAGATGATTTTGCCACCATGAAGGAGGTTGTTAACAGGCGTTATTCCAGGATGCTGGATGAGGGTAGTTCTTTGCCTCAGCTTGTTGTTATAGACGGTGGCAGGGGCCAGGTTAATGCGGCCTATGAGGCTTTACAAGAGCTTGGTCTTGAAAGTGTAATCAGAATTGTAGGGATTGCTAAAAGATTAGAAGAGCTCATTACCCCGGGAGATCCCCATCCGTTATTTCTCGATAAGAATAGCTCTACTCTGAGAGTGATGATGCAACTACGTGATGAAGCACACCGATTTGGGATTACACATCACAGAAAGAGGAGAAGCAAGGGACAAATTGAATCAGAGCTATCAGACATAAAAGGAATAGGAGAGAAGAGTCTTCAAAAGCTTTTATCTCACTTTAAGAGTATGCAATCTTTAAGATCAGCCCCTGAAGAGGAGATCAGAAGAGTGGCCGGTCAAAGAGTGGCAGGTATAATCGGGGAGTATTTCAAATCCGAGACTGAACTCTAGTGAGTTTTGCCCAGTTTATCCATCCGTTGACAGAGTTCGCGAGATAAAATATCCACATTATTACCATCAAAAGAGAGTGCTCAACACCATTTGCATAAGCAATGGTCCACATCACAATACTAATAATATTTACCGTAACCCATAGAACCCACTGTTCCATGTAGGTCTTAACCATCAAAAACATAGCAATGACTGAAAGGACTGTTGTGGCCGAATCCTTAAGTGGTTGGGGGTCTCCGGCTTTTTTAAGTATAAATGCCACTATCAAAACAAGAGATACCGACACAACTGCCAGAACAGCTCTCTCCTTTAAGTTCAGCCGCCTTCCAACAATAGTAACAGACACATCGCTCTCTCTTTTCTTCAGCCATAGCATCCAGCCGATAAATTGCATGGGCAGATAATAAAGAGCATTAAGTGCAGCATCACCATATAGCTCCGCTTTAAACGATATTATTGCATAAAGAGACACGTTTATCAGACCAAACAGATAGTTAAGAATATTTCCCTTGGCAACCAATACAACGCAAACTACACCGGTTATTCCTGCCAGCGAGCCCATAATGTCAAAACTTCCTGTAAGAATCATGTGTACAATATTGGAAACCACAACTCCCAATATCAAAACCCAGTCAAAGGGCTTTAAAGTATTTATTCTGTCGAACTTAATCATATCAACGGAGTGGTAAACATGAATTGAAAAATATTTCTGGATTCTCCAGTACGGATGAATCTGACACCTGCCGTCAAAGGTAAAGGGATATTAAATATATTGAAGTCGAACAGCAAATCAGCTCCGCCTGAATATAGATGTTTTTCGTCGTTCATACCCCTGCTGTAAGCCCAGTCAAAGAACGGAATAATCCTGGCGCGCTTCAGATAAATAAGCCATGAAACGGTAATATCTCCCAGATTTACAGGAATTGCATAATCGGCAAAAAGAGAGGTGTAATTTATACTATAGTGAGCGAAGTATCCCCTTGGTGAGGCAGCAAGGTTTCTCATCAAATATCTTTTACCTTCATAGAATTGTCTTTGATAAGCAAAAGAGAGCCTTAAACCATGATTTTTCGCCAATCCCGGCAAATATCCATATACACTCCAGTAAAGAGTTGACCCAAAATTTTCACCGGCAAAAGGCATAACGTTGTATTGGAGGTTAACACCAAATCCCCACTTAGGGAAGAGATTCCTTAGTGCCATCCTTTGGACCTGATAATACTGCACCCCAAAAGTTAAGTGCTGATAATCCTGATATCTGCCATCCCTGAAGGAGTAGAAAGAATCATTAGAATATCTCCAGTCCATTTTAGGAATCAGCCCCCTTGTCCACCCACCTGAAGAGAAATTTAGCGGGACATAAGTTCTTAATGAAGCACTGAGGTATGGTGAGCCCTGTATTGTGTCCGATACCATCTCCGGATTAAACAGATCGCCAGCCACAAGGGTTATCCTCTGTTTATACCTGTCGTTAAGATCTGCCCTAAATTCAAAAACTGGATATAAACCTCTGTAGGTAAACCTCATATGCCCTGAATGAAATCCTCCGTGATATGAATAACCAAGCATCCCTTCGGCTGTGCCAAGTGAGTTCTGTGTATAAATTGAGGCACCTGGGGAGACAACATTATAGAAGTTTTCGTAAGAGATGTTATTTAGAATATCTGTATTAACAAACAACGGAGTCCAGGAGTGAACTCTGAATAGATGAATCCCTTTTTTGTACGGCTGAGACTTCAAAGAGTCAGCCCCGTTTAAAGAGACTGTATCAATATTAAAACCCGACTGTTGAGAGAGCTCCTCTGCCA
>CAZPRX010000042.1:0-8927 GCA_964588835.1 uncultured Muribaculaceae bacterium | reverse complement strand
TACACAGAAAGAGGTGTATATTGAAAAGCTGATTAATTATTCCCAGTATCATACAAATGGTTATATTTGTTATCTATAATTATGTTACTGGGAATAATTCATAATATCTCAATTTTGCTGGCATTATCAATGCTGCATTATCTCTTTGGGCTCAAGCCTGTTAATCAGTTTAAGGGTGTCAGAGAAATTTCACTTGGTATTGTGATAGGCCTTATCGGCATTATTTTGATGCTCTCTCCCTGGACTTTGCAACCGGGGCTTGTTTTTGATTCAAGATCAATCTTGCTCTCAGTAACTGGACTCATTATAGGTCCCATACCTACTATCATTGCCATGGCAACTACTGCTCTCTACCGTATTTATATGGCAGGAGATGGCATTGTTATGGGTGTGGCTACTATTCTCACATCCGGTACTACGGGTATTCTTTGGGGTGCTTTAAGGAAAAACTGGTACAAAAAGAATCGGGTAAAGGAGTTATTGCTATTAGGACTCCTTACACATATCATAATGATTGCAGATATGATATTTCTGCCTGAGGAGCTGAGATTAAGCACGTTTTTGAACGTTGGGCCAGTAGTTTTGACAGCCTATCCGCTTGCTACAGTATTTCTTGGTATAGTCATGCTCACAAACATAGACAGGTACGAGAGCATGTCAAAATACAAGGAGGCTGAGGAGCGCAAGACATCATTCTTTAATGCAAGTAAGGATATGATGTATATAAAAGATAATAATTTCAGATACTTGGAGGTAAATGATTCACTTCTTGATTTCTTTGGTAAAAGTGCAAATGAGGTGATGGGGAGAACTGACAGCGAATTGCTCGCAGAGGGTGATCTTGACGATGTAATTATTTCAGACAACGAGGTGCTTGATAAGAACTCTACAATTAAAATAGAGGAGAGATTTGGCTCAAGACTATACGAGGCTACCAAATTCCCTGTGATTCTAGAATCAGGGAAATATGGAGTTGGGGGTGTGGTAAGAGATCTTACTTCTGCTGCACAGAAAAGAGAGGTTCAGGAGGCAATTTTAAATATTTCCAGAAGTTCACTGACCCATACTAGCTTGAGTAAGTTCCTTGAAGAGGTTCACCATCAGCTTGGGTCAATTATATCTGCAAAAAATATTTACGTTGCATTGTACGATAAGGCAAGAGATGTGTACAGCTATCCATATTATGTTGATGAAGTGGACACAGTTGAGCCGGGTTTAACCGAGACTCTTCATGGCTCTCTAACAGATTATGTCAGAAGGAGCGGGAAGGGGAAAATCATAAATGTTAATATTGAAGATAGTCTTAGAAAGGATGGATTAATTTTCGCAACTTACGGAACAGACTCTTCAGTCTGGATGGGTGCACCGCTTTTTGATGTTAATTTTAAGGAGGTGATAGGGGTAATTGTCGTTCAGGATTATGATGATTCAAGGGCTTATAATGACGATGATCTGGCACTTCTGGAGATTTTTGCAAACAACATTGGGATGTTTATTGAGAGAATCAAAAATATTGAGATACTCAAAGAGGCAAAGATCAGAGCGGAGGAGAGTGACAAACTTAAAAGTTCCTTCCTTGCAAATATGAGTCATGAAATCCGCACACCAATGAATGGTATAATGGGTTTTGCCAATCTTCTGCTGGAGGAGGTGGAGGATCCGGAACATAAAGGATATCTTGAAATTATTACAAAGAGTGCAGACAGGTTGCTTGCTACAATAAATGATGTACTGGATATATCAAGAATTGAGGCCGGCCAGGTTGTTATTTCAAAATGTGAGTTTGATCTTAATGATCTTGTCACAGAACTTCACGGATTTTTCAAGGCAAATACAACTAAAGTAGATTTGAGGATTACACTGGGATCCTCAGAGCCTTATTTAGTAAATACAGATAAGGTAAAGCTGAATCAGATTCTAACCAATCTGATAGGTAATGCGATTAAATTTACAAATGATGGTTACGTAGAAGTTGGCTATACAAAGGGGATAAGTAATTTTACAGTATATGTAAAGGATACCGGGATTGGTATTCCTGAAGATAAGCTTGAAGCTGTTTTTGACAGGTTTGTACAGGCCCATACTACATCTAATAATGAATTTGAAGGGACAGGACTTGGCCTTTCAATATCAAAGCTTTTTGCAGAGATTTTAGGCGGTCGCTTATGGGTTAAATCAAAAGTAGGGGAGGGCAGTACTTTTTTCCTAACCCTCCCCCAGGAGTAAAATTGTTTATATAATCTCTTAGTTTATACAACTTCCGTTTGCCAGTTTCTCCTCAGGAGTAACAATCCTCATCTTCCCATTATCTTCCTTGGCCATGAGAATCATGCCTTTTGATTCAATACCCTTGATTTTCCTTGGTGCAAGGTTTGCGAGTATGCATATCTGTTTACCTACCATCTCTTCAGGAGTATAGTATTCGGCAATCCCTGATACAATGGTTCTTTGGTCTACTCCGGTATCTATCAGAAGTTTAAGCAGTTTGTCGGTTTTAGGGACTCTTTCTGCCTCAAGGACAGTTGCAGTGCGGATGTCCATCTTCATGAACTCGTCGTATGTGCACTCATCTTTGACAGGAGTAATCTCTGCTTTGGTAGACTCTTCCGGAGTCTCTTCCACCTTGGGTCTTTGTGCCTCAAGCTTTGCAAGCTGATGCTCGATTGCATCATCTTCAATTTTTTCAAATAGGAGTCTTGCATCGTTTATCTTATGACCAGGCAGGAGGATGGAGTCCGATCCCAGGTCTTCCCAGTTCCGGCTCTTCATATTGAGCATATATGAAAGCTTCTGAGTTGTGTGTGGCAGGAATGGTTCAAATGCAACAGCCAGATTTGCACATATTTGTAAAGATGTGTTAAGAATGGTAGCCACTCTCTCCATATCGGTTTTAGCAAGTTTCCATGGCTCTGTATCTGCTAGGTATTTGTTGCCCAGCCTTGCGAGATTCATAGCCTCCCTGAGTGCTTCACGGAACTTAAAGTTCTCAAGACTATCCTCAATGTTTTTCTTAATTACCGGAATTTGAGCCAGAGTCTCTTCGTCAATCTTTTCGCTCTTAAGGTGTGAAGGTATCTCTCCGTTGAAGTATTTGTGTGTAAGGACTACTGCACGGTTTACAAAGTTCCCCAAAATTGCTACCAGCTCACTATTGTTTCTTGTCTGGAAATCTTTCCATGTGAAGTCATTGTCTTTTGTCTCAGGCGCATTTGCACACAAGACATATCTTAGGACGTCCTCTTTGCCCGGGAACTCATCAAGATATTCGTGAAGCCAGACTGCCCAGTTCCTTGATGTTGAGATTTTGTTGCCTTCCAGATTAAGGAATTCATTTGCAGGTACATTGTCCGGAAGAATATAACCGTCTCCGTATGCCTTAAGCATTGCCGGGAAAACAATACAATGAAATACAATGTTGTCCTTCCCTATGAAATGGAGGAGTCTGGTGTCGTCACTTTTCCACCACTTCTCCCACTCATCAGGCATTAATTCAATGGTATTTGATATATAACCGATAGGTGCATCAAACCACACATAAAGCACCTTTCCCTCTGCCCCCTCAACAGGTACAGGCACACCCCAGTCTAAATCCCTGCTAACAGCACGTGGTTGAAGGCCACTGTCCAGCCAGGATTTGCACTGACCATAAACGTTGGTTTTCCACTCTTTATGCTGTTCAAGAATCCACTCTCTCAGCCATGGTTCATACTGATCCAGGGGCAAATACCAGTGGGATGTCTTTCTAAGGACAGGAGTGCTGCCGCTCAGTGCAGATTTGGGATTTATCAGTTCATTAGGGCTTAGTGTACTTCCACACTTTTCGCACTGGTCTCCGTATGCGTTTTCTGCTCCGCATCTAGGACAGGTTCCTGTAATGTATCTGTCGGCTAGAAAATGGTTTGCCTCTTCGTCAAAGTACTGTTCACTCTCGCGTTCAATAAATTTTCCATCATCGTAAAGTTTTCTGAAGAACTCAGATGCTGTCTTGTGATGAATCTCCGAACTTGTACGTGAGTAGATATCAAAGCTTATGCCGAGTCTTTCAAAAGAGTCATGAATGATAAGATGGTATTTGTCCACTACCTCCTGAGGAGTTGAGTTCTGTTGCTTTGCTTTAATGGTAATAGGAACACCGTGCTCATCTGAGCCACAAATAAATCTCACATCTCTTCCACGCATTCTCAGATACCTGGCATATATGTCGGCAGGGATGTACACTCCTGCAAGGTGACCAATATGTACTGCCCCGTTTGCATAGGGAAGGGCTGCTGTTATCAGGTGTCTTTTGTAGCTCTTTTCCATTTTATGATAAATTATATTGTTAATCTGTTCAGCTCTTTTGAGAGCGTATTTCTTACTGATAGGAGAGTCTGAATGTTTTTCATAAGCTCCTTCTGTCTTACCTCATCTTCAGGAGGTGTTTTCTTCAGTCTGTCCCACATATCCTGATAAGCAATAGATGTAATCTTTGCCTTGTATATCATGATTGCTTTAGGGACAACTAATGAGAGTACCTTCTCCTCCGGAATGAGAGAGGCAACAAATTGTTTGATGTTTAGACTATGTTCCTGAATCAGGATAGATGATGTAAGTGTAACTATTTCTGAATCCTGATGGTTTGTAAAATGCTTCTGAATCTCATCCTGCGACATCTCTCTTACCTTGTAGTACTCTTCAAACATGTTTTTATAGAGCAGATTCTGAAATTCCAGGTCATCAGTCTGAAGTTCGTTTAGAATAAATTGTGAGACTGAGATAGGAGAGATTGCACCCTCTTCTGTTCCATAAAGCGGAAATTCTCCGAATTTAAGCAGGTAGTAAAGTAACTCTTTTTCTGCAGGCTCATAGTAGACGTCTCTTACAAAAACCGGTAAACTATCTCCTGTGTCAATATCCGGTATTTGTGTAAGTGGGAGCGTCTCTTTTACATCTGCCTCCTTTCCGTAAGCTCCATAAGGGGATCTGATCTTTCTAAGTTTATTTACCTCACGTGCTAGTAAGTTCTGGTCAAACTTAAGCTTTATACTGCACTCCTCAATATAGACTGCTCTTGTGATGGCATCTGGGATAACAGAGATGCTGGTAACAACCTCGTTAATTAACTGCCTTCTCTTAATGGGGTCTTTGTCTGCCTCCTGAGAGAGGAGCTCAATCTTAAATTCAATGAAATCCTTCTCAGAGCTCTCAAGATAATCCTTCAGCTGGGCAGATGAGTTTCCTCTTGCATACGAATCGGGGTCTTCGCCGTCAGGAAAAAGAACAACCCGTACTTGTAAACCCTCCTCAAGCAACATGTCAATTCCTCTTAAAGAGGCCTTTATACCAGCCGGATCACTATCATAGAGTATTGTCACATTGGGGGCAAATCTTCTTATAAGCCTTACCTGTTCAGATGTAAGGGAGGTTCCGCTGGAGGCAACAACATTCTCCACACCGGCCTGTACCAAGGATATAACATCAGTGTAACCCTCTACAAGATAGCACTTTTGCAGCCTTGAAATGGCACTCTTGGCAAAGTATATTCCATAAAGAGACCTGCTTTTATTGTAAATTTCGGTCTCAGGAGAGTTTATATATTTTGCAATATTCTTGTCTGTCCTAAGTGTCCTTCCGCCAAATGCAATTATCCTTCCCGTAAGAGAGTGAATAGGAAACATTACCCTGTCGTAGAACCGGTCTGCAAGCTCTCCTGTTTGCTCACGCTCCACCCCAAGCCCGGAAGATATTATGAACTCCTTTTTATATCCAGCCCTTAGTGCTGCCGATGACATTGAACCGTCTCGGCCCTCAGGTGCCCATCCAAGCTGGAATTTTCTGATTGTCTCCTCTGAAAATCCTCTCTCCTGAAAATAGCTAAGTGCAACAGAGCGTCCTCTTTGTGAATTCCAGAGAGAGTTGACATAAAAATCCCTGGCAAACTCAGATACAACAAGTAAACTTTCACTTTTGAGCCTTTGCTGAATCTCTGCCTCACTCTCCTCTCTCTCCTCAACCTCAATTCCGTACTTTCTTCCCAGGAACTTAAGTGCCTCAACATAAGTCAGGTGCTCGTGCTCCATAATAAAGTTCACGGTGTTGCCTGCTTTTCCGCATCCAAAGCATTTATATATGCCCTTGGATGGGGAGACTGAGAATGAGGGAGTCTTTTCATTGTGGAAGGGGCAGCAAGCTGTGTAGTTTGCCCCCCTTCTCCTCAATGAAACAAAATCGCTAATTACATCAACAATCTGTGCGCTGTCCAGAATTCTGGCTATGGTTGTTTTACTGATCATTTGCAAGTCAGAAGGTTCTGAAGCCTACAGCTCTCTTTGCCTCTGCTAATGTTGCGGAGGCACTGGCTCTAGCTCTGTCTCTTCCATCATTTACTACCCTTTTTAGGTACTCTGAGTCGGCAGATATGTCGTCAATTCGTTCTCTGATAGGAAGAGTATGTTTGCAGATATCTGCAGCAAGCTGCTTTTTAAGGTCTCCGTATCTGATTGAACAGTTCTTGTATGCATTTGTAAAGTGCTCAACTGTTGCCTTGTCTGATACAATCTTAAGAAGGGTAAAGAGATTTTCAACAGCTTCCGGCATTTTACTGTTCTGTTCCGTAGGACCAGCATCTGTTACAGCTTTCATCACCTTCTTGTGGATAGTCTTTTCGTCGTCATACAGATAAATACCGTTTCCTTCACTTTTTCCCATTTTACCACTACCGTCAAGCCCGGGTACCTTAACCAGGTCACTGCCAAAATTGAAGGCCTGAGGTTCTGGAAATACCTCAGCACCGTAAAGATTATTAAATCTCCTTGCCAGTAATCTGGCAATTTCAAGGTGCTGCTCCTGGTCCTTGCCTACAGGAACTTTATGGGCTCTGTGAACAAGTATATCTGCAGCCATAAGGACTGGATATGTAAGAAGACCGGCATTTACGTTTTCCGGATTCTTTCTAACCTTCTCCTTAAATGATGCCGTTCTCTCAAGCTCACCCTTATAAGCAATCATATTGAGCAGAACATACAGCTCAACAATTTCTGGAACGTCGCTTTGGATGAATATTGCCGATTTTTGAGGGTCAAGGCCGGAGGCCAGATATTCTGCAAGTATGGTCTTCACCCCCGAGTGGAAATCATCCGGGTGCGGATGCGTTGTGAGTGAGTGCAAATCTGCTATGAAAAAGAAGCAGTTGTACTCATTCTGCATTTTAATGTAATTTTTCAGGGCTCCAAAGTAGTTCCCCAGATGCAGGTGACCGGTTGACCTTATGCCGCTTAGTACAATCTCCATTCTCTAGTCTTTAATCTCTTTAATCTTTACGCGAATCTTCTCCTCAATCTCGTTCATAAGCTCTGGATTGTCAGTCAAAACTTGTTTAACCGCCTCTCTTCCCTGACCTATCTTAGTGTCACCGTAGCTGAACCATGAGCCGCTCTTTTTGATTATCTCAAATTCAACACCCAGGTCTACAACCTCTCCCAGTTTAGAGATACCAACACCAAAAACAATATCAAACTCTGCCTTCTTAAAAGGAGGAGCCATCTTGTTTTTCACAATCTTTGCCCTAACTCTGTTTCCTGTAGCCTCTTCACCATCTTTCAGCTGTGTAATTCTTCTTACATCTACTCTTACAGAGGCATAAAACTTAAGTGCATTACCTCCGGTAGTTGTCTCCGGATTTCCAAACATTACACCTATCTTCTCCCTTAACTGATTAATGAAGATACAGCATGTATTTGTCTTGCTTATGTTTGCCGTTAGTTTCCTCATTGCCTGACTCATTAGTCTTGCCTGAAGACCCATCTTTGAGTCACCCATTTCGCCCTCAATCTCCGCCTTTGGGGTAAGAGCTGCAACAGAGTCAATAACGATAATGTCAATAGCTCCTGATCTTATTAGATGGTCCGCTATCTCCAATGCCTGTTCACCATTGTCCGGCTGTGAAATGAGGAGAGTATCAACATCAACACCCAGCTTCTTTGCGTATGATCTGTCAAAAGCGTGTTCTGCGTCAATTATAGCCGCAATTCCTCCCAGCTTCTGAGCCTCTGCAACCGCGTGAATTGCAAGTGTGGTCTTACCGCTGGATTCAGGTCCGTATATTTCGACAACTCTGCCTCTGGGATATCCGCCTATTCCCAAAGCGTTATCCAGAGATATTGATCCCGATGCAATAGTGCTTACCTCCCATTTTGGCTGCTCTCCCATCTTCATAACAGTACCCTTCCCGTAATCCTTCTCAATCTTGTCCAGAGTTGCCTGTAAAGCCTTTAGCTTCTCAGGGGCAATCTCCGCACCTCTCTTTACTTCTGCGCTCTCTTTAGCCATAATGATAATAGTTTTAAATTCCCACAAAAATAACAAATGATTTTCAATTTTACCTAAATTTGCCGAATGAAAAAATGGCTATTGGGAATGACCCCTGCCGAGATTAAAAAGGTTGTGGCTGAGCTTGCTCTCCCTACCTATACGGCAGGTCAGATTGTTGGATGGATATATGGAAAAAGGGTACCAGATTTTGAGAGTATGACCAACCTCTCAAAACTTGCAAGAACTCTTCTGGACGAAAATTATCAGGTTGGAGGATTCAGACCTTTGGAGACCCAGACCTCATCTGACGGGACAAAAAAATACCTCTTTCCGTCACTAAACGGAACCCCTGTTGAGAGCGTGATGATACCTGAAGAGGAGAGAAAGACACTGTGTGTTTCATCCCAATCGGGATGTAAAATGGCATGCAGATTCTGTATGACCGGTCGTATGGGCTTTAAGGGTAGCCTTACTGCAGGAGAGATTATCTCACAGTTCATTAACGTAGATGAGAACGATCAGTTGACAAACGCAGTATTTATGGGGATGGGGGAGCCTCTTGACAACTACACAGAGGTTATGAAGGCCATTGAGATTATTACATCTGACTGGGGATTCGGATGGAGTCCCAAGAGAGT
>CAZPRX010000041.1:0-8961 GCA_964588835.1 uncultured Muribaculaceae bacterium | reverse complement strand
GTGACACTGTCTATTTTGCAGACGATGTAAATGGGATTTCAGGGAATTTCCTTTTGTACACAAATTACTCAGGATTTGTTAAGGATATTCCTGTAGGTGCAAGTGTTCTGATAGACGATGGTGAGATTAAACTCACAGTTGAAGAGAAGAGCAAAGGGAAACTAAGGTGCAGGGTAGATAATGATGGTATTATCAAAGGTAAAAAAAGCATCAATGTTCCAAATGTCTCAACAAAGCTTGAGTCTGTTACTCAGAAGGACCACGATTTTATTGTCTGGGCAATTGAAAACGACCTGGATTTTGTAGCCCATTCATTTGTAAGGAATAAATCTGATCTGGATCAGATAAATGGTATAATAAAAAAACATAAAGGGCATCTTAAAGTTATTGCCAAGATTGAGAACAAGGAGGGGGTTGACAATATTGATGAAATTATTGACAACTGTTATGGCATAATGGTTGCCAGAGGTGATCTGGGAGTAGAGATAGAGGCTGAGAAGATTCCGGTTATACAAAGAGATATAATCTGCAAGTGCCACTCCAGACATAAACCGGTAATCATTGCCACTCAGTTGCTTCACACAATGATTGACAACCCAAGGCCCACCAGGGCAGAGGTCAACGACATTGCAAGTGCTATTTTTCAAAGTACAGATGCTATTATGCTAAGCGGAGAGACAGCAAACGGCAAATATCCACTTGAATCTGTAAGGACAATGAAAACTATTGCCATGGAGATAGAACAGCACATGACTCCTTGCTTTGATTTAAAAGTAGGTGAAGTTACATGGCCCACAGCTGAGGTACTGGCCAGATCATTGGTATATGCAACCACAAAACTCCCTATTAAGCATATTGTAATTGACACCATGACAGGAAGAACCGGAAGATATGTTTCAGCACTAAGGCCAAAGGTTCCTATTCATGCTAAATGCTATAAACCTTATGTTATGAGAGAGTTAGCTCTTTCATTTGGGGTATACAGCTACTTTGTCTCGCTCGTCCCTTCTAAGGATGATTTTGTTAAAGAGTCTGCACAAAAATTACTTGATGATAAAATGGCGACTCCTACAGACCTCATAGGAGTTCTTGCAGGAAGTTTTGGGGTCCAGGCAGGAGCTTCATTTATTGAAATAAGCTCTATTGAGAACATGATTTCTTAAGGGAATCCTCATAAAATTTACAAAATGCACTGAGCCCGCAGCCGGTGCATTTTGGTTTTCTGGCAGTGCAAATATATCTGCCGTGGAGGATAAGCCAATGATGAGCAATTGCACGCTTTTCTCTTGGTATATTTCTGGTAAGGTCCTCTTCAACTTTCTTTACATCATCCCCTGCCGAGAGACCTATTCGTCTGGAAACTCTGTAAACATGCGTGTCAACGGCAATTAAAGGTTTTCCATATACTACAGAAGCAATTACATTTGCACTTTTTCTCCCTACTCCGGGAAGCTTTTGAAGTTGTTCGGGATTATCCGGGACAACTGAATCATATCTGCTAACAAGCTCTCTTGCCAGACCGGCAAGGTGCCTGCTTTTATTATTTGGAAAAGTGACAGATGAGATATATGGAAAAATCTCTTCAGCCGTAGCCTCTGACATTGATAATGGATTTGGGAATCTCTCAAGAAGAGCTGGTGTAACCAGGTTAACTCTTTTGTCAGTACACTGGGCAGAGAGAACAACAGCCACAAGAAGGCCAAATGGTGTATTATAATTAAGTTCTGTCTCAGCAACAGGCATATTTAACACAAACCACTCCAGAACACGGGTATATCTTTCGCTTCTCTTCATTATGCTTTAAAAGTCATCCTCCATCAACCTTGAGATATCAATCTCCTGAATTGCCTCAACCTCATTGCATGACAAATTTTCACACAGCAAAACCCTTCCGGGGTACCTCTTTACAATAGACCTGTTATGGGTAACAATTATAATAGCAGGCCCCTCCTCCGCGTGAATCTTCATCAAAAGATTCATGATATCAGATGCTGTCTCAGAATCAAGATTACCGGTGGGCTCGTCTGCAAGAATTATCTCCGGATTGTTAAGCAGCGCCCTTGCAATGGCTACCCTCTGCTGCTCACCACCAGAGAGCTGATGCGGCATCTTGTGTGATTTGAGCTGCATTCCCACACTCTCCAGTCGAGCTTTTATAACCGACTCAATTTCTGCCCTATCTCTCCACCCTGTTGATTGAAGAACAAATTTTAGGTTGTCGTATACACTTCTGTCAGTCAGGAGTTGAAAATCCTGAAAAACAACACCAATTTTTCTTCTCAAAAGATGAAGATTTTTTGTTGACAACTGAGAAAGCTTGTAACCGGCAATCTTAGCCTCTCCCTTATGCAGAGGGAATTCTCCAATTATTGTTTTAATAACCGAAGTCTTTCCGCTCCCTACCCTTCCCACGATGTAAACAAGCTCTCCCTTGTTGATAGAAACATTTAAATCAGAGATTATAAGACTATCCTCCTTTACAATGTCTGCATTAATTATCTCAATAATTGGGTCAAAAGGCTCTGTAGGCATGATGATTGCTGTTAATTAGTGCAAATTTACTAAATTTGGCATCTAAATAAAGACATCTTCATAAAGATTGATTAAAATGAACGGATTATACAGGTTAATTTTTACAACCATTTCAATACTGCTTTTAACCACCACTGTATGGTCACAGGGAAACCAGGGTTACAGGCAGAAACTTGACAATGCCTGGCAACTGTACGAGAAAGCCATGTATCCAGCAGCAATGAGCGCTGTTCAGGAGGTACTCACATCAGTTAGATCTACAGGTGAAGCTGAGATGGCAGATGGTGAGGCACTCAAAGTACTTTGTGCTATTAAACTCAATTACCCCAATATTGAAGGATTGGTTGATGAATATCTCGATAAATATCCTTATTCAAGTGAGAAGGAGACTATAAGACTAAACCAGGCGGCATATCTCTTCAACGAGCAGGAGTATGTACTCGCAGAAGATATTATGAACGAAATTAACACAAAGAGTCTATCACCTGTACAGAATAATGAATTCAATTTCATGAAGGGATACAGTCTTATGAGAACAGGAAGACTCACTGAATCAGAAATATTCTTCGACAAGGTAATCAACTTCAAATACACATCGTTCACAAATCCTGCTAAATACTATATTGCCTACCTTGCATATATGCAAAAGGATTTCAGGAAAGCTCTGGATAAATTTTCAAAAATTGAGAGTGACCCAAGATTCAGTACTTTGGCATCCTACTACTCCATGGAGTCAAGATTTATGCTTAAAGAGTACGAAGAGGTCATTAAACAGGGTGAAAAGATATTTCCTGAGCTTTCAGGAGAGTTCAGAACCAAAACAGCAAGATTCTTATCGGAAGCATATTTTGCGACAGGAGATTCTCCTAAGGCAAACTTCTTTTTCGAACAGTTTAAGTTCTCAAGTACAGACCTGAGCAGAAAAGACATATACTATTCAGGAATAATTGCATATTCGCTTGGAAATTTCCAACAGGCAGCAGATGCCTTCAACCAACTGGGGACGGCACAGGATACTATTTCCCAAAATGCACAGTACCACTTAGGGCACAGCTATATACAAACAAAAAACAAACAGGCTGCTCTTACAGCATTCAGGAGCGCTACCAGAATGAATTTCGACCCGGCAATCAGAGAGGATGCTATGTTCAATTTTGCAAAGCTATCCTTTGACCTAAATCAAGATATTAATATTTTCAAACAATATCTTTCTGAGTACTCCCCTTCTGATTCTAAATACAACGAAATTCAAAACTACATTGCTACCGCATCAATAATAAATAAAGACTACAAGTCTGCCATAGAGGCTCTCCGTCAGGTAAGGTTTCCTCAGCCAAAAGACGCTGTAAACCTTCAGAAGGCTGCTCTGCTTAGAGGTATAGAATTAATAGAACTGGGAGCATTTCGTGAATCAATTCCGGTATTAGAGCTATCAGTTGCAAACGGAAATTATAACGACCGTATTAGAGACCTTGCAAGGTTCTGGCTGGCTGAGGCACATTACAGGGACAATCAGTTTCAAAAATCAATTGAAATCAATCAGTCATTGACCGGCAATACCAGATTCAGGCAAACAGCCGAGTACCCGCTTGCTTTATTTAATCTTGCCTATTCATACTTAAAAAACGGGAATTTCCCTCAGGCCGAACAGTGGTTTGGAAGATACATCTCTCAAAGCAACAATTCAAAACTTACAAACGAAGCAAGGCTCAGACTGGGTGATGCGCTATTTATGCAGAGAAAATATCAGGCTGCTGCGGAAATATTCTCAATAGTCTCTTCATCTGATATTGACTCCTATGCCTATGCAAACTATCAGCTTGCCATTGCAAAAGGACTTGACGGAGACGACTCGGGTAAAGTAAACGCTCTTAAGAGACTTATTGAATCATCTGGAAGAAGCAAACTTCATCCTGAAATAATATACGAACTTGGCCGTACACTTGTACAGACTGGTGATAATTCTGAAGCCACAAGGTATTTTAACGAACTCAAATCAAAATACAGAGAGAGCAGTTATTATCCTAAATCATTGCTTGAGCTTGGTTTGATTGAATTAAACAAAGGAAACCAAGGCGAGGCAATCAATTACTACAAGCAAATACTATCTGAAGCTCCACAGTCACCAGAATCTCAAGACGCAATTGCAGGGCTCGAGAGCATATATAATGAGAGAGGAGAGGCTCAAGAGTTCCTCTCATTTCTTGACAGAGCAGGACTATCAAAGACAAGAAGTGTAACAGACAGAGAATCAATTTTATTCTCTTCTGCCGAGCGTCTCTATCTAAACGGGAACTACGGTGGAGCAGTTAACTCACTTACCTCTTTTCTCTCCAGTTATCCACAGAGTGCTAAAAGCGCACAGTCTCTCTTCTATCTGGGTGACTCATACAATAGAATCGGCAAACCAGAACTAGCACTTGACTCATACAAGAGAGTAATGGAGATAGGTGAAGGATCGTTTACTGAGCTTGCAACTCTCAACTACGCAAACATATCTTATTCACTTGAAAATTATAAACAGGCGCTTGAGGGGTATAGCTCACTTGCGCTGATTGCCAGATTAGATAATAATAAAAAAGAGGCAATTATGGGGCGGCTTAACTCCTTCTTCATGGACAAACAATACGAAAATGCTGTTGCAGAAGCCGAGAGAATAGAGAGGCGAGGACTTAGCGATGCACAAATCAGAACAGTAAAATATATTGAAGCAAAATCACATTACCTTACCGGTAACAGATCAAAGGCTTTACCACTCCTCAAAGAACTTTCATCAAACAAAGTAACCAAAGAGGGTGCTGAGGCAGCATATCTGATAGTTGCAAACCATTTTGATAACGGTGAATTTGAAGCTGTAGAAAGGGAGAGTTTTGCCTTCTCGGACTCAGGGACCCCTCATACATACTGGCTGGCAAAAAGCTTTATTTTGCTGGGGGACTCATACGCAGAAAGAGATAATATTGAACAGGCCCGTGCCACTTATGAAAGCATCCTGGAAAGTTATAAACAGACTGAGAAAGACGATATTAGAGACCAGCTGAAATTGAGGTTAGACAAAATTAAATCGAGACCATAATGAAAAAATTAATTATATATTCCATCTCACTTTTGACAGGCAGCTATACACTTCAGGCTCAGCAAAAGATAGACCCGACTCTTGAGGTAAGAAGAGAGTTTGACGGTAAACTTATGGAGATCACAAAAAGTAAGCTTCCTCTATCACTTACAGACTCAATTACAAGATTTGACCTGAAGTTTGACTACACAGTTTTCAACAAACCTGTAAGAGACCTCTACGAGTTCTCTCCTCTCCCATCGGCACAAATTGAGAAAAAGGGTATTGAAAAGCATCCTGTATTCCAGGCAGAACTGGCAGCCGCTTTCCCACTTGCCCCATATGCAAGAATAAATTATCAGCCTAACCTTCCTAAGGGAATGACCCTTTTACTTCACGGACTTCATTCATCATTCTTTGGTAAAATAAGAGACATTAACTCACCGGAATATAAAAACAGAGCAGGCGCAATGTTTGAATATTCATGGGAAAAGGGTATGGCTGGGATTAATTTAGCCGGGACTAACCAGCTTGCATCTTTTCATGGTTTTGGTGACCCGATGTTTTTACAAAATCCTGAGAATTTATCAATGAACTTTATGAAGGATACTTTATCAAGAAGATTCAACTCCTTTGACGGAGGACTTTTTGTAAGGTCTACCAACTCCTCTCCCAAGGCTTTTCACTACCTTTTGTCTGCAGATTACAGACATACTAGTGACTTGTCAAGAATCAACAAAGCAATTATTAAGGAGGACTACTATAAACTTAAAGGTGAACTAGGCCCTTCATTCGGAAAAAACCACAAACTATTGGCATCTATTGAGCTGGAAAGCGCGAAAAGCACCCAGTCTCCTGATTTCAGCAGAATGTCACTTACTGTACACCCCAGATATATTTTCACACAAAGAAGATGGCTGCTGGAGGCCGGAGTAAAGATTAACAAATCCTTAGAGCCTGATTCAGAAGGGTTTGATATATATTTCAAGGGGAAAGCCTCCATTGCATTAGTTCCATCATCTCTTTGGTTTTACGCTGAGGCCGATGGAGGAACCATATTCAGAAGCTACGGGTCACTTCTTCAAGAGAATAACTTCATTTCACAGTCCATTGATATCAAAAACACAGAGATTCCAATTATGGGCAGAACCGGCTTTAAAGGTCAGGTTATGGACCGATTCTCCTATCACGTTTACGGGTCATACACAAGATACAGAAACGAAATATTTTTCAGGATTGAAGATGAAATCACTACAAGTGGGATGCTTAACGTCTTTAACGCAGAGTATGCCGCCCTTAACAAATTCTCAGCCGGGGGAGAACTATCTTGGAAATCGGGTGATTTTGAAGCTGGCGCAATGGCTCAGTACAACCATTTCTCGCGACCGGACTCATTACCAGCTTACAACCATGCACCATTCGAGATGGGTATTCACGCACGCTACAACTGGAAAGGCAGAATATCTGCAAGTGCAGAATTAGTCCACAGATCCTCAATGCCAATACTCCTTAAGGAAAATGTTATCAATCTTATTCAGGGCAATCCGTCAGAGACTAAAGCATTCAATTCGCTCAACATATCAGCAAGATATACTTACAGTTCAAAACTCCAGTTTTATCTTAAAGGAAATAATCTTCTTAATTCAAAAGGGCTATGGCTTGCTGACTACGGCTACAGAGGAATCAACATAGGAGCAGGAGTTATTATAACTCTCTAATATTCTTTTAATTACAACTCTTAAAAAGCCTGATTATTTTCAATAAATAATTAGGTTTTTTTTATGGTTTTGATTAACTTTGTATCCTTAAAACAAGAGATAAAATTCTATATGACAGAACAGGGATCCCCATCAATCAGCGAACAATACTCTGCTGATAGTATACAGGTTTTGGAAGGGCTTGAGGCAGTAAGAAAAAGACCTTCGATGTACATAGGTGATGTTGGAAGCAGAGGTTTACACCACTTGGTTTACGAAGTAGTTGACAATTCAATAGACGAAGCACTCGCAGGATACTGCACAGAGATACTCGTTAAAATTAATCCGGACAACTCTATAACAGTTGAGGACAACGGAAGGGGAATCCCTACTGATATGCACGAAAAAGAGGGCAGGTCTGCCCTTGAGGTAGTCCTCACGGTTCTTCACGCAGGTGGAAAATTCAGTAAAGACTCATACAAAGTTTCAGGCGGTCTCCATGGTGTGGGTGTTTCATGTGTTAATGCCCTCTCACATCATCTTATTGCTGAGGTACACAGAGACGGCAAACACTTTATTCAGGAGTTCAGAAAAGGAGTACCTCAGTACCCTGTAAGAGTTGTAGGTGATTCAGACAGAAGGGGCACTATCATAACCTTCAGCCCGGACCCGGAGATTTTTGTACTCGGAACAGAATACAATTACGATATCCTTACCACAAGACTTAGAGAGCTGGCCTATCTTAACAAGAACGTCAGGCTCGTCATGGAGGACTACAGAGAGCAGGAGAATGGAGATGAGAATGAACAGGAGATTCCCAGAAGAGAGATTTTTCATTCTGAACTAGGGCTTCTTGAGTTTGTTAAATATCTTGATGGAAACAGAGAGAAGCTAACTGAGAAACCAATTTACCTTGAAGGAGACAAAACCGGAATGCCTATTGAAATTGCAATGCAATACAACACAGGATTCTCGGAAAATATTCACTCCTATGTTAATAATATTAATACAATAGAGGGAGGAACACATCTGTCCGGTTTCAGAAGAGGACTTACAACCACTTTAAAGAACTATGCAGACAAAAACGGACTGCTTTCAAAATTAAAATTTGAAATTGACGCATCAGACTTTCGTGAAGGTCTGACTGCTATTATTTCCGTAAAGGTTGCCGAGCCTCAGTTTGAGGGGCAGACAAAGACAAAATTGGGGAACTCTGAAGTAATGGCTGCAGTTTCTCAGGCCACAACAGCTGCACTTGAAAACTATCTCGAGGAGAATCCCAAGGATGCAAAGAATATCGTGGATAAAGTAATCCTTGCCGCAACAGCCAGACATGCTGCCAGAAAGGCACGAGAAATGGTTCAGCGAAAAACAGTAATGTCAGGTGCCGGTCTACCCGGAAAGCTGGCAGACTGTAGCGATAGAAACCCTGAAAAATGCGAAATATTCCTCGTTGAGGGAGATTCAGCAGGTGGAACTGCAAAAACCGGCAGAGACAGAGGTTTTCAGGCAATTCTACCTTTAAGGGGTAAGATTCTCAATGTAGAGAAGGCGATGGAACACAAAGTCTTTGAAAGCGAAGAGATAAGAAATATTTATACTGCACTTGGAGTTACAATCGGCACTGAGGAGGACAGCAAAGGGCTCAACCTCTCTAAGCTCAGATACCATAAAGTT
>CAZPRX010000040.1:0-9293 GCA_964588835.1 uncultured Muribaculaceae bacterium | reverse complement strand
CGACATTAAGGTGAATATGAAACAGAGGATCCTCCTGCATAGGATAAAGCTCACGGTAGAAGTTCATGTAATCCTCTTCCTTTAAATCAGATGGCCTCCTCGTCCATAATGGAACCGGATTGTTTATAATTTTATCCTTACCTGTCTCAACCTGTTTGCCATCTTTCCACTCAGTCTCCTTTCCAAATGCTATTTCAACAGGCAAAAATTTGCAATATTTATTAAGAAGCTGATTTATCTTCTCTTCTGTAGCAAACTATTTTGATTCATCATCAAGATAAAGGATAACAGCTGTTCCCCTCTCTTTACGTTTCCCTTTACCGGTCTCGTATGTAGGATCTCCCTCACAACTCCACTTTACAGGTTCTGCCCCCTCTCTCCAGGAAAGTGTCTGGATTTCAACTTTTTTTGAAACCATAAAGGCCGAATAAAAGCCTAGTCCAAAGTGTCCGATAATGTTGTTTAGCTGGTCTTTGTATTTATCAAGAAACTCTCCTGCACTTGAGAAGGCTATCTGGTTAATATACTTATTCACCTCCTCCTCTGTCATCCCTATACCATTATCGCTAATAGTGATAGTTCCCTTTTTTGGATCAGAAGAAATTTTGACTCTTAGTTCTCCAGTCTCTCCTTTAAATTCACCGCTTGAAGAGAGTGCCTTTAGTTTCTGAGTAGCATCTACAGCATTTGAAACGAGTTCTCTTAGAAAAATCTCATGGTCTGAGTAGAGAAATTTCTTGATTATCGGAAAGATGTTTTCGCTTGTTACGCCTATCGTCCCTTTTTGCATAGTATCGTTATTAGTTTAATTATTAAATGTTACTGGTAAACATAAAAATCAAAAGGCATACCATTTATTAAACGGATGCCTTTCTCTGACAAATCGTCATATATTTGATTACTTGCAGATCATAATGTCAAGAATCATGGTATCTGTTTGCCTCATTCCTTCAGAGCCTATAGTACCGAGGTTTCTTATAGTCTTTTCGATATCCTTTTCTATAATACCATCGTTCTCAGAGATGCATATGTTGTCCAGTGCAAGGATTGATGACTGAACAGCGGAAGAGACTCCGGAGGCAACTTTAAGTGCACAACCTACTTTAGCCCCATCGCAAACCATTCCGGTAATATTGCCTATCATGTTTTTTATCGCATATGTAGCTTGTTCGTAGTTCCCTTTACGCAGAAATACTATCCCGCAAGAAGCACCCGTAGATGCTATAACACATCCGCAAAGAGCAGATAGTTTTCCAAGGTAGTGTTTTATGTGAATTGCAACCAGGTGGCTAAGAACCAATGCTCTTGCTAGCTCATCTTTTGTTGAGCCCAGCTTGTCTGCAGCTGCAATTACTGGCATTGTTACAGTAATTCCCTGATTGCCACTTCCCGAGTTGCTCATCGCAGGAAGAGTACAACCGGCCATCCTGGCATCAGAGGCTGCGGCAGTTATGGCCATAGAGTAGGTGAGGAGCCCGCTGCCAAAAATGTTTTTGTGCACATTGTCCTGAATGGTTCGGCCTACCTGAAGACCATATTTATTTTCCAGACCTTCGGTGGCAAGAGCTCTGTTCATTGTCTCTGATTCAAGAATAAACTCAATCTCATTGAAGCTTACACTTACTGCAAAGTCCCATATTTTTTTGACTGTAAGTGAGTATTTTTTTTCATTGAAATCTTTCCCCTCCTCTTTGCTACTCTCTCCGTAAAAAGGAGTACCCTTGAAAAGTGAAGCTCCATCAACAACAATACTTGTAATTGAGTCGTGATTCTCCTCAATTACAACCTCTGCTTTATGATTACCTGAGGAGCATGTTGCTTTTATGTAAAGCTTTCTGTCTGATTTTGAAATAGAGATACCTACAAGTTCATCTTCAACCATTTTTTTTGCGGCATCAATGGAGGTGTTATCAATATCTCTCAATACCTCTAGTTTATATACGCTTTTTCCACAAGTTACCCCCAGAGCTGCTGCAATATGCAGGCCTACCATTCCTGTTCCGGGAACACCTACTCCCATTCCGTTTTTAAGGATATTCGCACTTACTTCAACATCAACTCTGTCAACTTTTAAATTCAATTTTTCAATCTCTTCAGATGCTCTGGCAACCGCCAGAGAGACAGCAACTGGTTCAGTACATCCAAGCGCTGGTTTTACCTCTCTTTTAATCAGCTCAATTATTGATTTTTCACAATTGGAAGTCATTATTATCTCTTTTTATCCTCGTTGAAAAAAATGATTACAGATTTAATTAGTTCCTCCATCTCAGTTTTGCTTTTTATAGTTTCTACCGGGAATCCCAGTGAGACTACGTTGTAATCACCTTTAAAAGCTACTCCTGCTGAGATGTTATTCTCTTTATATCTGAAGATGGTCCATGCACCGGCCCCTTTAGGCTCTATGCCGTCAGGAGATTCTGAAGTGTATGAAAATTCGTTTGGAGTTGTATGGAATGAAAACTCTCCTTTAAACTTAAACGGATTTTGAACGGATTTTACATATCCGTTACGGCTTGCATGGTTTGTTCTCCACTCATATTTAAGTACATTCTGAACGAAATTTTTGGTGGTGTCATCCATCTCAATACTATCCCAGACATCAGTGGCAATGTATGCTCCACTGATTAGTATGTTACCTCCGGCTTTTGAATAACTCTCAATCGCATTCATCATTCCTGGCGTAAAGACCTTAAATTTTACATCACCAGTTCCTCTTCCCATTTTATACTGTCTCTGTTTGCCCATTATAATATCTACGATTGAGTAGGCGTTAAGATCAATGGATCCGGTCTCAACAGATTCTCTGCTTGTGGATACAAAACTATATCCCTCTTTAGCGAAAGCCCTTCCATGAACCGCCGGATAGTCAAAAGTATTCCCTGCAATTACCCTTGTCTCGTAATCTGCATATGAGGCACCAAAACCCGGAGAGTCATCATCCATCCATGGTATCTCTCTTCTGAATTCGTACTGGCTGCCTATGTAGGATATGTCTTTAATGTACGGAGATCCAAAATCATCATAATCGGCAAATCCACCCATTGTTGTATCTGGAGTTGCAAAATGCGCAGGGGCGGAGACCCTTGTGAAGCCGTTTACAATGAGAACCTTCCCCTTCTCTTCGGGAGAACTGTAGAGTGATAGAATCTCTGATGGAAAACTCTCTCCCCCTTTGTTTGCTGCTGTAACCTTAAAAGAATAAATAACTCCTTTCTCAATGTCAACAGCCAGAGAATTTCCCTCAACAACTCTGCCACCATCAAATCCGGAATCACCTTTTCTTGTATACACAATGAATCTTTCTGGCGTTGCTGTTATTTCAAGGGAATCTTCAACCCCTCTCCATCTGAGAAGAGCCACATCGTTATGAAGGGTGACTGAGAATTCCTGAACAGGTAGTGGCTGAACAACGTATTCACGACCATCTGAGGCAGCTAAATATTTCAACATCCCTTTATAAATTGCGCGTGAAACAGTAAATCTGAATTCAGGGTCCAGACCATACCTCATGTCTGCAAGATTCTGGTGTGAAAGCAATTCAAGAAGCATCGCAGGTACAACCGGTGAGCGTGACTCCGAATAAGATCTGTCCCATATTCCTCTCTGCTGCCAGATGGGTTCATGTTTTGCTCTTATATCCTGTACAATCTGATTTTGAATCATGTCTGTAAGAAACCTGCCTTCAATTCTGTCTCTTCCATCTGGATAGAGATCAGAACCATTTGAAGATCTTGTGTAGATACCTAAAGTGCCTATGATTGAGTCATTAAGAGTAGTCCCCGCATCTGTGTGGAAAGCAAAAGCCAGGCTAACTGGAATATTAAGCCCCTTCTCCTCTGGATTAACAGCTGAACCACCAGATAAAACATTCACCCATTTACCTCTAGACATATAATCATCGTTATAGTCATTTGCGTTTTTATTGGGAGAATAGATTGTGTCTGAGAAACCTGCCCATTGTAACCAGTATCTTGCACCCTCTGTGAATCTTGGGTAACCGCTAACAATTGGCTCAACATCAAGATCAATTTTCACACTCTTAACAGGTTCGGTTGAAGAACTTTTTATATTAAGCTGAGAGCCCTCCTCAGATGGCTTTCTGGCGATATTACCATATCCGCCGCCAATCTTAACAGCATCTGCTGTAATGTACTCTCTGTTGTTATCTATGCAATTTGTAAGGGAAATATATTGATTACCCTCCCCTTTAATGAAATGGAAAGTGCCGAGATAAATCCAGGTTCCACCTCCCATCTTCTGGTTTACTAAAAAAGATGATTCACCTGTTGAGTGGTGTACTGTATACTTAGCTTTTGAAGTGCTTCTTGGTAGTGACTGGTATGATACATATACAGCATATTCTCCTGTTTCAGGAACCTGGGCATGCCACTCTGCTGTGCTCTCATCCTCTTTATCGTCCGTTCCCCTTATTACCCTTGCTGTTCCTAACCTAAATGGATTCTCCCCTGAAAGATATACCTCTTTGGTGGAGGTAAATCCGAGTGAATCTGTGGTATTCCATCTTCTTGAACCATTCTTCTCAACATATCCGGAACCCGTTATATCATTGTCAATAATAACCTCATTGAGCTGGATATCTCTTTCTCTGGGCATCATGACATATGCACCGGAATTTTCAAGCATCGGTACAAGAAATGGTAGTATATAAGATTGTGTGTATAAATCTTCAACTGTCTGGAATATTCTTGCTCTCTGCCACTCCCATCTGAGAAGCTTCTGTTCGTAATAATATCCATGACTTTGCCACAGGGCAATATGTTTTCCGTCAAGCCCCGCGGAGAAATTTACTGGTGCAGAAAGTTTAGTGACAAGTGGGGTTGAACTTAACTCCTTATGATGACCTTTTTGCTCTTTCCTTACCTGTTTGGTTGCTGATTTTCTGTAGGCAGGAGGAATAAAGTCCTCAAGGGGAGATCTTGATGATTCAATTCTCAACCCCATCTCCCTGAATGATTGAGGAATATTACTTCTTACAATTTCGTATGCTTTGCTCACATTCTCTTCTCTGAAGGCGTATTCAGAAAGAGCAGAAGAGAAAGTAAGTGTAAGTGTGTTGCCATTCTTGACTGCTCTAGAAACTGTTATTTTCCCCAAGACAAAGGCCTGTTTTTTGAAATATGATTGCAATGAATCTGCGGCGGCAGAAAATTGTCTCGAATCCAGCCTTTGTGCAATAAGAGAGATAGGTGCAGCAAAAGAAATCAAGGCCAGAAGCAGGATAGAGATTTTTTTCATATTGTTATATTTGGAGTGCAAAAGTAATCATAAATGAGTAAATTTGTATTAAACAGTAATCAATAAAAACTACAAAAATGAAGAAGAGTCTATTTCTAATTCTAATGTTCTCTCTTTTATTAATTTCATGCAAAAACAGGAGTGTAATATCAGAGGAGAATACAGCTACAGCACAGGCAGACAGCAGAGGTTACATTGTTGAGGTAGGGGATGACGCTCCCGATTTTGAAATTGAGTATCTCGACGGAAGTATAGAGATGTTGTCTGATCACAAAGGGAAAGTGGTTATGATACAGTTTACTGCCAGCTGGTGTGGAGTATGCAGAAAAGAGATGCCATTTATTGAGGATAAAATATGGAAAAAACACTCAGATAACCCTGATTTTTTACTAATTGGGATTGATTTTAAGGAGGATGTCGAGACAACCTCTAAATTCGCTAAAGATTTGAATATCACCTATCCTTTGACATTGGATCTTAGCGGAGAGAAATTTGAACTGTTTTGCGGTCCGGATGCCGGGGTTACAAGAAATATTATTGTAGATCCACAGGGGAAAATAATTATGCTTACAAGATTGTTTGAAGAGGAGGAGTTTAACTCCATGGTTGAGCTTATAGACAGTGAACTTGAAAAAATCTCAAAAAAATGATGCAGAAAATTAATCTTGCGAATCTTCCCACAAAAATTGTTAAACTGGAAAGGCTTTCAAAAGAGTGGGGTATTAATCTTTATGTGAAAAGGGATGATCAGACCGGTTCTGAAATCTCCGGTAATAAGATTAGGAAACTTGAATATTTGCTTAAAGTAGCAACTGATAATGGATGTGACACACTTGTAACAACAGGCGGAATTCAGTCAAACCACTGCAGGGCTACTGCTGCTGCTGCCGCCCTTCTAGGTTTGAAGTGCGAGTTATTATTAAGGATAGGGGATTATCCTAAAATTGAAGGCAACTATTTTCTCGACAAACTCTTTGGTGCAAATATAAATTTTTGTAATCATGATGAATACAGAGATTCCAGAGACGAGATAATGGGTAAAATAGCTGAGAAACTTAATAAAGAAGATGGTCGAAAATGTTTTATTATTCCTGAAGGAGCTTCAAATGCTATTGGTAGTTTAGGCTATTATGAGGCTATGACAGAGATTGTGGAACAGGAGAAGCAATTGAATCAACATTTTGACACTGTTATAGTTGCAGTAGGATCAGGTGGAACATATTCCGGCCTTTGTACTGCAAATAAGGAACTGAAATTATCAAAAAGAGTTTTGGGGTTTGCAGTTGGATCTGACAGTGAGTATTTCGTAAATAAGATCCATTGTATAAATGAGGAGGTTGCTAAAATTGCCAGATTTAAATCCTCATTTACAAAGGCAGACATTGAGATTAACGATCGTTACGTGGGAGTGGGATATGCCATTAGCAGACCTGAAGAGCTCGCCTTTATCTCAAAAATTGCCTCATTAGAGGGGCTTGTACTTGACCCCGTTTATACCGGGAAGGCTATGTACGGATTATATAATGAAATAAAAGAGGGCAAAGTACCTCTTGGGTCCAGTGTCCTCTTTATACATACAGGGGGGCTGTTCGGCCTATTCCCTAAGCAGGAGCAGTTTGAATTTTAATTATTTCATGTAACTGTAGAGTATGTCTTTTTGCGGAATAAATGTCTCCTTAACAGTTCTGGGGCTTACCCACCTGATAAGGTTAAATTCTCCGCCTGCTTTGTCATTTGTTCCGGATCCTCTCGAACCGCCAAATGGCTGTTTTCCTACAACAGCTCCTGTTGGTTTGTCATTAATATAGAAGTTTCCGGCTGCGTACTGAAGTTTTGAACAAGCCTTAACAACCTCCATCCGGTCTCTTCCAAATACAGCGCCAGTCAATCCGTAAGGTGATGTAGTGTTGCATAAATCAAGCGTTTGCTCTACTTCAGAGTCACCGTAAACATAGACTGTCAATACAGGTCCAAAAATCTCCTCCTCCATAGTCTTAAAATGGGGGTCTGTAGTTTTGATCAAAGTAGGGGCAATGAAATAACCTACAGACTTGTCATAAGTGCCGCCGTATACTATTTCAGCAACCTCTGATTTCTTAGCATACTCAATATATGAGACAATATTGTCAAAAGAGTTTTCATCAATAACTGCATTCACAAAGTTTGAGGCATCATCCGGATCACCCATCTTGGCAATTTTACTAAACTCAACCATTTTCACGCGGATGCTCTCCCATAGGGATTTTGGAACATACATTCTGGATGCTGCAGAGCATTTTTGTCCCTGATACTCATAAGCGCCGCTAAAGGCTCCAGCTGCAACATCTTCACTATCTGCACTTGGTAAAACAAATAAAAAGTCTTTACCACCAGTTTCTCCCACAAGTCTTGGATATGATTTATAATTTTCGAGATTATTGGCTACCCTTTTCCATAGTGAATTGAATGTTCCGTTTGATCCAGTAAAATGTACTCCTGCCAGGTCTTGAGAGGATGTAACTATTGAGCCTATTTGAGCACCACTGCCTGGTATGAAGTTTACCACACCGGGAGGAACACCTGCCTCCATGAAAATCTCCATCAGGTAGTAGTTTGATAAAAGTGCTGTAGTTGCAGGTTTCCAAATAGTTGTGTTCCCCATCATCACCGGTGACATATTTAGGTTTGATGCAATTGATGTAAAGTTAAAAGGGCTAACTGCGAACACTACGCCTTCCAATGCTCGGTATTCCATTCTGTTCAACTGGTTGAAAGATGATAGGGGCTGTGTTTTGTAAACATCAGATGCAAACGAGACGTTAAATCTTAAAAAATCTGCTGTCTCACAAACTGCGTCAATTTCTGACTGATAGATGTTCTTGCTTTGCCCCAGCATCGTAGCCGCATTAAGTTTTGCCCTGTATTTAACAGTAATCAGCTCTGCAACTTTAAGCATTATTGATGCCCTTGTAGTCCAGTGCTGATTATTCCAGCCAATGTGTGCCTCTTTTGCTGCATCAATTGCCATTTTTATCTCGGCCTCTCCGGCTTTATGGTAAACAGCTAAAGTGTGACTGTGCTTATGTGGCATTATCACTTTACCAGTATTTCCTGTAAATATCTTTTTTCCACCAATTATTAATGGGATTTCAACAACTGTCTTACTCTGCCTTTCAAGCTCAAGTTCGAGAGCTTTTCTCTCTGGTGAACCAGATAAATACTCTAGTACCGGTTCATTTTCCGGCATTTTGAAGTTATAAATAGAGTTGTTCATTTAAATTTATTTTATAATTACTTTTATGATTATGCAACAATCAAAAATTGATTTCGTTTAATTGGCAGAAAGAAGTTAGAATGAACAGGTTATTCAGCACTTTAAACAGAAGGGTCTCAAGAGAGAGTATCATTTATGATGAATGTCATAAAAAGCTTTATTACACAAGTTTAAGAATCCTGAATAACAGTATGGAGGCTGAAGAGGTAATGCATGACACTTTAATGAAGTACTTTGAACGAGAGGAGTTTAATACTGTAAAAGAGCGGGATTCGTGGCTCTGCAGAGTTTGTGTAAACTTGTCTATTGACAGATTGAGAAAAAGAAAATCATTTGACAATTTATTACAAAGTAAGGACTTAAAAGAGAGCTTGTCTGAGGATGACATACATGAAGATTACACGTTTAAGGGAATCACTGTAAATATGGTTAAAGATGTTATGCAAACACTAGCTGAAGGTTATAGAGTAATATTATCTCTTGTTCTCTTTGAAGGATATGATTATGAGGAGATAGCGCAAATTACAGGAGTAAAAGAGGTATCTGTAAGGACACAGTATATAAGAGGAAAGGCGAGATTAATCGAGGAGCTGGAGAGGAGGAGAGAGAAAACTACAGGAGGATTTTAAAATGGATAATTTAAAGAATTTTATTGATCAAAACAGAGAAGAGTTTGAATCAGAACAGATTCAATTTGGTCATAAAGAGAGATTTTTTGAGAAGGTTAAAGAATCAAACAAAAAAAGGGCTATAGTAATTCAAATGCCATACTGGGCAAAACTTG
>CAZPRX010000039.1:7994-9322 GCA_964588835.1 uncultured Muribaculaceae bacterium | reverse complement strand
GTGTTCGAATTAAAAGAGAAGATTTTAGTTAAAGACGAACAAAGCGGAGCAGAGTTAGCAATTTATCCTGATGATGATTTCTCAGTTGAGGTGATGATTGATTTCAACTCAAAGGTTCTGGGGCATCAGTATGCAAGATTCAAAAGTGATACAGATTTTGCATCTCAAATTGCTCCTTGCAGAACATTTGTTTTTTTCCATGAGATTGAGCCCCTGTTTAAAAACAACCTGATTAAAGGGGGAGATTTAAACAACGCAATTATAATTGCAGAAAATGAAATTCCTCAGAATGAGCTAGACAGAATATCAGACCTCTTTAACGTTAAGAAGCTTGAGAGGGGTTCTGCAGGATATCTGAACCACCTGGAACTGAATTTTGAAAACGAGTGTGCAAGACATAAATTACTTGATGTATTAGGAGATCTGTCTCTTGCAGGTTTTTTCTTCAAAGGGAAGGTTATTGCAACTAAACCTGGTCATAAGATAAATACACAACTTGCGACTCTTTTAAGGAAAGCAGCCAGAGAATATTTCTCAAAACCAATTGCTCCTCAGTTTAACCCGAATGATGAGCCGGTTGTTGATATTAATGGTATAAAAAAGCTTCTTCCACACCGTCCTCCATTTTTGATGGTGGACAGAATTATTGAGATGACTCCTCAGCATGTTGTGGGTGTTAAGACAGTGGGAGTAAACGAGGGCTATTTTTTAGGGCATTTCCCTGACGAACCTGTGATGCCGGGTGTGCTTATTATTGAGGCCATGGCACAGGTTGGTGGAATACTTGTGCTTTCTGAATTAGATGAGCCGGAGAGATACTCTACCTATTTTGCAAAAATTGATGGTGTCAAGTTTAAAAAGAAGGTTGTTCCCGGAGATGTGTTAGTCATTAAACTCACGCTCACAGCCCCTCTGAGACGATCAATTGTTTGCATGAAGGGCGAGGCCTTTGTAGGAGACACACTTGTTTGTGAGGGAGATATGGTAGCTCAAGTAATAAAAAATAAATAGAAAGAGATAATAACAATATATGAATCATATTCATCCAAATGCAAAGATAGGACCTGGGGTTAAGATTGAACCATTTTCCTATATAGCTGAAAATGTTGAAATAGGAGAGGGTACCTGGATAGGACCACACGTTACAATCCTGGACTATGTGAAGATTGGTAAAAATTGCAAGATTTTTCCGGGTGCTGTTATTTCCGGTATCCCGCAGGATCTGAAATTTGACGGTGAGGTGACAACCGCCGAAATTGGCGACAATACCACCATTCGTGAATGCGTGACGGTGAATCGGGGCACGAAAGACAAATGGAAAACGGTAA
>CAZPRX010000039.1:0-7984 GCA_964588835.1 uncultured Muribaculaceae bacterium | reverse complement strand
GTGCTACAATTAACAGAGGAACTGCATTTAGCGGTAAGGCTCTTACGAAAATTGGGAACGACTGCATGATAATGTCGTATGTTCATGTTGCCCATGATTGCAGAATAGGTAACAATGTAATTCTTGTAAGCTATGTGGGACTTGCAGGTGAGACTAATGTTGATGATTTTGCAATCATCGGCGGACACTCAGCGGCCCATCAGTTTTCAAACATAGGAGCTCATGCAATGATTTCCGGTGTTTCAAGTATTTATAAGGACGTTCCTCCGTATGTACTTGCAGGTCACAGACCTCTGGCTTTTTTTAACCTCAATATTTTAGGGCTAAGAAGAAGAGGGTTTACAAACACTCAGATACAGCAAATAAGCGATATTTACAGGATAATTTACAGAAGTGGTTTGAATACCTCAGATGCATGTGCCAAGGTAGAGGAGGAGTTTGAAGAGACACCTGAGAAGAGAGTAATCCTGGACTTTATTAAGTCATCCAGAAGGGGAATTATTAAGAGAACAACAGATACAATTGAAGAGTAGTCAAAACAGAGTAATTCTATCAACTGCATATCTTCCGCCTGTAGAATATATTAGTGCCATTTACAACTCATCAGGCACCTTGATTGAGCAGTGTGAGAGATTTCAGAAACAAAGTTACAGAAGCCGTTGTCACATTTATAGTGCCAGCGGCCTCTTAGCTTTAACTATTCCCGTTTCACGAGCAGACGGGCACTACCTTCCCATAAGAGAGATGCGTATTGACTACTCTGGAAAATGGCAACAAGAGCACTGGAGAGCAATAGTCTCGGCCTACAGAACCACTCCCTTTTTTGAATATTACGAAGATGACTTTGCCCCCTTTTACCATAAGCGTTACGAATTTCTCTTTGATTTTAATTCAGAGTTGCTTACTATGATTCTTAATCTTATGGGAATAAAGTGTAATGTTGAATTCTCACAGAAATTCATTCACGAATATAGTAATCAAGAAATTCTTGATTTAAGAGAGAGTATTCATCCTAAACGGGAGCCATTTACACACCTCTTAAAAAAAGAGAGTGGGCATTACTTTCAGGTATTTGCCCACAAATTTGGTTTTATTCCTAATCTTTCATCGGCAGACCTTCTGTTCAATGAAGGCCCCGATTCCATTTCATATCTTTAAAATCTGAATCCTAATGTAACAAGTAATTTATTTGCTGAATTACTTAGCATACCTTCCGGAGATGAGATTCCTGCGTAATTTTGATACAATTTGAGCTTCTCCTCACTCACTAGTCTGTGCTGAAGTGTTATGTCTGCGAAGAATCCTGTGCTGCTAATAAAGCCTACACCTGCTGAGATAAATCTGAAGTCATTAGGATTGTTTTTCTCTGCACTTTGGTAGTACGAGTAACCTGCCCTCAGAGCAAGTGATTTAATCGGTTTAACCTCTGCACCTATTCTCAAGTTTGTACCAAATCTGAATTCATTATTGATTGCATCATTTTCGTTACTGAACTGATCAACTCCATCTTCACTTTTACTCAGACGTGTCATGCCATAAGGAACACCCTCAATATCTGCTGAAATAATTGCAATATTTCCAAATACATAAGAGATACCTGCTCCCAATTTGAGCGGAGATATAAGTGCGTATGAATACTCTCCTGTAGGAGATATTATACTCTGTTTGTAGCCATCATCAAAACTTGATGAAACCTCCTCCTCCCATTGTTCAGTTATGCTTAAAAATGTAGGTGTTGTAATAGTCGCACCTAATCTTAATCCAGCAACAGGTGCGAAGATAATACCTAGTTTTGCGTTAAGTCCTATTCCATTTGTGTTTTGCCAGTAGTAGTGGTTCATATGCTGGAACCCGGTCTGGAAATTGGTTGAAGAGGCAGCCTGCTCCCTGTATTCCTGAATATCTGTATAGTTAAGAGTCTGAATACCTATGTTTGCTCCTATAAAAAGCTTTTTCCCTATATTTCCCCCAATGTTTACAAGAAATTCAGACTGATTGCCGGTTCTCTCTCTTGAGAAGCTCTGGTCTAAGAGCCCCCCTATACTTATTACCTCTCCATTAATATTTTCAGTGGCACCCACGTACTCATTGGTCGTACCCGGCAGCAGGTCAAGAAGTGATGTGTTCCATGCGAGAATGTTTCTCCATAGAATACCTGAGTAAAAAGGTTGTTTGTCTGTTGAGGATGTTAAATCCATTTCAGAGGGGAGAATTCCGTGAGAACCTGAAGCTACGGCTCCAAGCCATGAACTCTGATCTGTAGAACCTCTTACGGTGAATCTGCTGTTAAGATCGTTTGTCCTGTTGATTGCAAAACCGAATTTAATTGATGAACCTCCCCTTTTCAAAGAGGAGATATTTCCAACATATCCCACTGACGGGAGGGCAATTTTTGAGCCCCTTTGAGTTGATGTCTCGCTGAGATAGTCTGCAGTGTATGTATTCAAATTTACTGCCGGAGTTATTGAAAATTCAGAGTATCTGTATATCCCTGAAGCGGCAGGATTTATTGCGAGTGACCCGATATCTCCGCCAAGAGAGATGAATGCATTACCCATAGCAGATGTTCTGGCACTTCCTTCATAAAAGGTTTGTGAAAAAAGGGCAGCACTGGTTACATAAGGGTTTTGGCCAAGCCTTAGTGCGTTAAAGTTAGTTACCTGAGCGGACAATGTGATTCCCGTAAAAAGTGATACGGCAATAAATATGATTTTTTTCATTTTTTCTGGTTAGTTGTTAATTACCTTCTGTATGCAGATCCGCTTGATGAACTGCTTGAGGAGTTACTTGAAGATGAAGAGGATGAACTTGAGTTTGAAGAAGACCTGCTGGATGAAGATGTTTCTGAACTCCTAGAGTAAGAAGATGTAGATCTTGTAGATGAGGAGTTGTAAGATGAACTTCTTCCGGTAGTGCTTTGAGAAGTATTTGTACTTCTTCTTACCTGAGTGCTGTTATAGTTGTTACCACTGTTTCTTGCAGCTTCTGACTGACCTGAAGTAGAGATAGTGCTTCTTCTGTAGTTTCCGGTTGATTGTCTCTCTCCGGACTGGCTGCTTACGCCAGTACTCCTTTCAGTGTTTCTTATAGTATTCCTTTGTGACTGGTTAACTGTATTTTCACCATAGCTAATACCTTGATTGGATGTATTTCCTCTTCTGTAAACGCTGTTACTTACCGGAGTAGTTGTGCTTTGAGTGTTTTCTCTTGTTGCAGGTTTTCCGGCAGTTGTACCCTGTCTTGGGATACTGGTGATTACACCTCTGTCACGATTATCTGCCCTGCTATCTCCCCTGTTACTGTAATTCTGCTCAGATGGTTTTTTCCCTATCACCTTCCCGCGACTATTCCTGTTAGGCTCACCGTAAATGTAAGGTCTGTCATAATAATTTGATCCATATCCGTAATATCCGCCGTAGTTATAGTGATTATAATATGATCCGTAATAAGGGCGGTAGCTGTTAAACCAGAATGGGCCCCAAGGATCATAATAATTCCCGTAAAAATAGCTGTAGCTATGGAAGAAAGGATCTCTGAAATATGGATTGTAGTATGGATAGGTACCCCAAGGCAGATAATACCTGCTGTAGTATCTCCAGCTCCATGGTCTGTAGTCGTACATCCAAGGTCTGTAGTAATCCCAGTCATTCCATCTGTCCTCTATGTGAAGATTGATTGTGTAGTCAGGTGAATCAAATTTTCTGAGAAGCTCCTCATAAGATATTGACTCATCAATGACAAGGTATGTGTTGTCTTCGTCAAGATTAACGGGAATATCTACAGTGTTGTTTTCATCAATGTAGACAACCTGTGCCTCTTTTCCGTTGACGGTAATTGTTGAGGTTTGGGCAGTACGTTGTTTTAGTTCCTGAAGTCTGTTGTCTGTAGCAGAGGCAATGACTATGGTTTTGTCAGGTCCCGAATAGATAGCGTCATCAAATCTTGAAGACGCATAGTGGCCGGAGGTTCCGCAAGATACTGCGATTAACCCTATTAAAGCCAGAGCAAAAATGTTGTTTTTCATATCACACCTCCTGTGTTTTATTTTTTTTGTACTTTTGTGCCTTCATTGCAAATATAGTCAAAAATCGTACCACTTAAAACAAAATAATTACCAAAAAATGGCAAAAGAGATAATCAACAGAGAGGAAAACTATTCACTTTGGTACAATAACCTTGTGGTAAAAGCAGATTTGGCAGAAAATTCTGCCGTAAGAGGCTGCATGGTTATTAAACCTTATGGATACGCAATCTGGGAGAAGATTCAGGCTCAGCTTGACAAGATGTTTAAGGAGACCGGTCATGTGAACGCATACTTCCCTCTGTTCATACCCAAATCTTTTCTTAGCAAGGAGGCAGAGCACGTAGAGGGTTTTGCAAAGGAGTGTGCTGTTGTTACGCACCACAGGCTCATGACAAATCCTGACGGTCCCGGAGTTGTAGTTGACCCTGATGCAAAGCTTGAAGAGGAGCTGGTTGTTCGCCCCACATCAGAAACCATTATTTGGAATACATACAAAAACTGGATTAAATCATACAGAGACCTTCCAATCCTTATTAACCAATGGGCAAATGTTGTCCGCTGGGAGATGAGAACCCGTCTTTTTCTGCGTACTGCCGAATTTCTATGGCAGGAGGGGCACACAGCTCACGCAACCCAGCAGGAGGCAATTGAGGAGACTGAAAGAATGGTTCAGGTGTATGCTAAATTTGCAAGAGAGTATATGTCAATGCCTGTTATTGTGGGGTCCAAGACAGAGAGCGAGAGATTTGCCGGAGCACTTGACACACTTTGCATAGAGGCACTAATGCAAGATGGTAAGGCTCTTCAGGCCGGTACTTCACACTTTCTCGGGCAAAATTTTGCAAAGGCGTTTGATGTTCAGTATCAAAGTAAAGAGGGTACACTTGAATATGTTTGGGCAACTTCATGGGGAGTCTCAACCAGGCTTATGGGTGCACTTATTATGGCACATAGTGACAACAACGGATTAGTGCTGCCACCTAAACTGGCTCCTATTCACGTAGTAATGGTGCCGATTTTTAAAACAGAAGAGGAGAGCGAGAAGATTCTGGAAAAGATGAGGGAGATAAAGGCAGGTCTGGACAAACTGGGTATATCTTCAAAAATTGATGACAGAGATCATTTAAGATCAGGCTTTAAATTTGCTGAGTGGGAGCTTAAGGGAGTTCCTGTAAGAATTGCTATCGGGCCAAGAGACCTTGAGAACGGAACAGTTGAGCTTGCCAGAAGAGACACTCTCACTAAGAGCTCTCTTCCGAGGGAGGGCGTAGAGGCATATATCCAGGCACTTTTGGATGAAATACAGGAGAATATCTACAACAAGGCATTTAAATTCAGAGAGGAGAACACATTTGAAGTTAACGACTGGGAGACCTTCAAAACAAAAATTGAAGGTGGCGGATTCCTGATGTGCCACTGGGATGGAACTGCTGAGACAGAGGAGAAGATCAAAGCTGAAACCAAGGCAACAATCAGATGCATTCCTCTGGAAAACGTAAAAGAGGAGGAGGGCTTCTGTGTATACTCAGGGAAACCATCAAAAAGAAGAGTTATATTTGCAAGATCTTACTAAAAAATTAATATTTAAAAAGAGATGGCATCAGATTTACCGTCCCATCAAAGAGATATTCTAGAGGGACTTAACCAGAAGTCAAGGACCAAAGTACACGTCTTTAGCCAGGCAATGGAGGTCTTCAATCAACTTAAGGATGTACTTAACGAGATGAGCAATGATCTGAATGATCTGCTTGAGAACCTCAACGGTACAGACAGACGTGTAAGACTTGAATACAGAGACAGGGGAAAATTTGAAGCAGAACTTAAGTTTGCTGATGATGTTTTAATTTTTAGCATGCACTCAGATATTTTCCAGTTTGACCGGGAACACCCTGCCTGGAAGACCGATTTTTTAAAGACGGACACTGCAAATTCTTATTGTGGAGTGATTAATGTTTACAACTTTCTTTCAGATTCCCTGAAGTACAACAGACAGGAGGACCTGGGATATCTTGTTGCCAGAATCTTTGTGAATAAGGATAAGTTCTTCATGGTTGAGGGTAAACGTCAAACCAAACGTTCTGTCTCTTTCTTTGGGAAGAAACAAATTTCAAGAGAGGAGCTTGTCTCAATAGTTGAAACTTCCGTATTGTATACTCTCTCTTTTGATCTTTTAGTCCCTCCGTTTGATCTGGTTAAGGTGGCTTCAGTAGAGCAAATCAACGATAAAATTGAGAGTGCAAAGCTTCAGACCGGCAAAAGATTAGGTTACAAATACAACTCAGACGACGTACTAGAAGATTAAATTTAGTTACTGAGGATTTAAATATTTTTTTCTACTATGAGGTATATTATCAAAACTTTTACAATTCTTTTTCTTTTTGGGATATCTTATATTGCTAATGGACAAGAGAATACGGCAATGGTAGAGCCTGCAGTTAAACTCAGCCCGCACCATCAGGTTGTATTTGACATTGTGAAAAATCTTCAAATACCTGAACCAGTAGTTGAAAAGGTTGAGATTCCAAATCACTGGACAAAGGGTTCTCAGTTTCAACTGGGTTTCTCACAAATGTCCCTAACTAACTGGGCTGCCGGAGGTTTTTCCTCCGTTGCACTCAATGCATATGTTAACATGTTTAATGCATGGGAGATAGAGCAGATGTTCTGGGAAAACAGACTTCAGCTTGCCTGGGGATTTATAAACTCTTTTGGAGACAGATTCAAGAAAAGTGACGATAAAATAATTTTTGACAGTAAGTATGGTTATAAAGCCTTTAACAAGGTTTTTATATCTGCGGCTTTTAACTTCAGGTCTCAATCCTCTAATTCGTTTAACTATCCAGCATCCGGTGACAGAGTTTTAGTCTCGGGGCCATTTTCACCGGCTTATTTTTCGTTTGGTTTAGGACTTGACTATAAACCGGCAAAGGTGCTATCTATCAATTTCTCGCCTTTAACCAGTAACCTTGTTATAGTTTCTCAGGAGATTCTCAGAACAAAGTATGGTAACAGAATAGACCAGCCGGCAAAACTTGAATTGGGAGCACAGTTGAAAATTGACTACAAACATCAGCTTACAAAGGATGTGATGGTAGCCTCAAATCTTGTTTTCTTCTCTGATTTTCTAAAAAATCCGCAGAATATTAAGGTTTACTGGGACTTCTTTATAGACACAAAAATTAACAAGTACTTTTCAGCGAATATCAGAACAAATCTCATTTACGATGATAACATACTGATTGCGGATAAAGATGGTGTTCTGGGTAAAAGAGTACAGTTCAAGGAGATTTTGTCAATCGGTTTTTCTTATACATTAGGGCAAGTAAAAAAATAGAGAAATATGCTTCGGGAGAGGTTTATAGAGAAGATGCTCTCTCTGGCACCAACGGGAGCAGGAAAGTCCACAAAGGATTCTCCTGCTGTTCTTTTAGCTGTAAGCGGTGGTGTTGACTCTATGACAATGGCTCATCTCTTCAAAATTTCTGAATATTGCACATTTGCTGTAGCTACTGTAAATTTCTCTCTAAGGGGAGAGGAGAGTGACAAAGATGAACAGCTTGTCGCTGAATGGTGCAAATCAAATGGTATTACCTGTTTCTCTAAAAGATTTGACACTGAAGTTTACGCCAAAAGTAATGGGATATCCACTCAGATGGCTGCAAGAGATCTCAGATACGGGTGGTTTAATAAGCTTTGTGCTGAAAACGGATACTCATACTTAGCGGTTGCCCATAATCTAAATGATAAAGTTGAGACCCTCTTTATAAATCTTTTAAGGGGCACAGGTATCAGAGGGCTCTCTTCTATCAGAGAGGCAAGCCATCCTGCAGGAGCAGCGGTAACTGTGATTAGGCCCTTAATTGAGTTTTCAAGAGCTGAAATAGAAATATTTGCAAAGGAACAGAGCGTGCCCTTCAGAAACGACCACACAAACTCAGAATCACACTATTCGAGAAACAA
>CAZPRX010000038.1:3685-9357 GCA_964588835.1 uncultured Muribaculaceae bacterium | reverse complement strand
GACAAAGAGGGGTTCATGTACCGGGCTTGTTTAGTGAGCCTCTTAGTTTTACCCGATGCAATATCATACTCAATTATTTCTGCAAAGTTTTCATGCTCCCATCTGAGCGATGGAATCTTTTCGCTCCAGTAAATCTTTCCATTTTTGAGAATCGGTTCACCATTAAGCGAACCTAAGAAAACAAGAGTTTGTTCACCACCTTCAGGAGTTATTTTGACTAGCCTGGCCGCTTCATTCAGATCTGTTTTAACGGCGAATGCAGTCCCTTCTGGTGTAACCATAGGAGATGAATAAGATACATAATCATCTGTCTCAGGTGTTATAAAATTCTGATAAGTAAAAGGTGCGCGTAAAGAGTCCTCTCTTTTCCACTGAGCAGTCATATAAACATTCGCCGCTTCAAGGTTCTCTGCAACGGTTAGTCCAGATGCCTTACGATATGCACTTGATGAACCCGAAGGGTTATAAAACTGATCAACCAGAGTTTTCATAACATCTCCCATCAGATGATAGTTTCCGGAGCGAAAGCTCATACCAGACAGCAAAAGATAACCTAGACTATACTCGTTAGGTGTATATTTCTTATACGAGCCAAACGCCCACTGTTGGATATTCCGATAATCACCATCAAGAAATGCTGCCTTAAAATAGAGAAGATGAGACGGGCTTCTCCCTCTTCCCGCGCTGGAATTGGCTGTTTCCGACACCACAGCATCTCCCTCAAGAGCCCATTTGTTTATATAGAGCCCGGCACCCAGCCCTACCGCCTGCTCACCTATCAGCCATGAAAGAGGTTTAAATATCCCCCTCTCAAACATTGTCATCTGAGCAACATGCCTGCCCTCGTGCAACACAAGCTGTTTTTCCCAATTCATAGAGTAACTGCCAAAAGAGGGTGGCGTAGAGTAAAGCTCCATCCTTCTTGGTGCCCAGCTAACCATACCATTACTGAATACATTATATGGGTGAAGAACAACCGGGAGTTTTCGTGGGTTTGCCCTTAACGGGGAGTTTACCGCATCTGCACTCCTTTCTAACAAAATGGCATATCTTCTTGCAAGAGAATCTGCCTCTTCCGGATAAATGATGAAATACCTCTCTGTCTTTATCTCTCTCCACTTGAGGCGGGCGGGGTCGCTGCCTGTAGAGTAAAATTGAGCAAAAGATTGATGGGAGGCAAGTATGAAAACAATCGCAACTAAGAGTGAGTTGATTGTGCGGTTCATCTAACGTTTTTTTCTGGTGTAAAGGTAGGAAAATTGCGACAGATTTATGAAACACAAATTTTTATAAACTATATTTGCGTCAGAAAACTAATACCCAAAAGCAATGGATGTAGTATTTCAGATACTAAAACTATTAGGTTCCCTGGGACTGTTCCTGTACGGAATGACCCTGATGAGCGGAGCCCTCCAGAAGGTTGCAGGAGAAAAGATGAGAGGCATACTCGCTGCAATGACATCAAACTCTTTAAAGAGAGTTCTCACCGGTCTCTTTATTACAGCAATTATCCAGTCTTCAAGTGCTACAACCGTAATGGTGGTAAGCTTTGTCAATGCCGGACTTCTATCACTCGTTCAATCAGTGGGGGTGATAATGGGTGCAAACATAGGCACTACTGTAACAGCCTGGATAATCTCACTTTTGGGATTTAAATTTGACATTTCGGCCCTATCTATTCCGTTAATAGGAGTGGGATTTACGCTGATGATGTTCAAATCAAAAAAGAAGAAATCTGTAGGAGAGCTTCTAATTGGTTTTTCTCTCCTGTTCCTGGGTCTTACTTTCTTGAAGAATTCCGTTCCGGATTTAAGAGCGAATCCTGAGGTTTTTGCTTTTCTTCAGGGGTGGACAAGCTATGGCTTTGGTTCGGTATTAATTTTTGTCCTCCTCGGAACAGCTCTTACTGTTGTTATGCAGTCATCAAGTGCCACTATGGCGCTTACCCTTGTAATGAGCAGCTACGGGTGGATTCCTTTTGAGATGGCAGCTGCCATGGTTCTCGGCGAGAACATCGGCACAACCATAACTGCAAACATAGCCGCAGCCGTTGCAAACGTCTCGGCCAGGAGAGCAGCACTGGCTCACTCCGTATTCAATTTATTCGGGGTAATATGGGTTCTGATACTTTTCAAACCTGTACTTGGCATTGTTTCAAAAATCACTATTGCAGTATCCGGGCTTGACCCGTTTGTCTCATCAGAAGCAACTCTCTACGGGATATCATTCCTCCACACTCTGTTCAATATTACTAACACCCTGCTGCTTGTTGGTTTTACAAAACAGATTGTAAAGCTGGTAAGTTATATTATCAAGACTAAAGACACTGAAGAGGTTTTCAGATTAAAATATATTCAGGGAGGGGTTCTAAGTACTGCCGAGCTCTCCCTTTCTCAGGCAAAAGAGGAGATTACCGATTTTGCAAAACTGGCCAAACAGGAATTTGCATATGCAAGAGAGGCTATGAGGCTTTGCAATTCAGACAAATTTGACGAGCTCTACACAAAGATTGAGCATTACGAGCAGATAACAGATAAGGTTGAGCTTGAAATTGCCAACTATCTGAACAATGTTTCAGAGGGAGAGCTTAGTGAGGAGAGCGGAAGAAGACTGCAGGCGATGTACAAAATAATCAGTGAAATTGAGAGTCTGGGAGATTCCGGATATAATATTGCGAGAATATTAAACAGGTTGCGTGTTCACAAAAAGAACTTCTCAGATGATGTATGCGACAAGCTGGATCACATGTTTATGCTGCTGGAGAGAGCATTTGACCATATGATATTAAATCTTGACCAGGGGTATACAAAGATTAACGGAATCGCAAACGCCATTGACTCTGAAGAGCAAATAAACGAATACAGAAACATCCTAAAGGAGGAGCACCTGTTTAACCTTGAAAACAACAAATATGGGTACCAGACAGGCGTATATTATATGGATATCGTAGCTGAATGTGAAAAGGCAGGTGACTATATGATTAACGTCTCAGAGGCTATCATTGAAATCCAGTAAACAATGGTTAAAAGATATCTGAAACTGTTTGCCACACTACTTGTTTTTGTGGCTTTCCGGGGAGAGGGGTTTTCTCAGTCAACTGATTCAACATCCTTTATAAGTGGACCCTGGATCAAGGGAGCCATTACTGAAGGGATGACTCATAACAAAATTCACTTAACCAATGGCGAACTATTTGAATCAAATCAGTTCATCTCAGTTGTAGAGATTAGGCGTGAGTCAGGAGCAAGGATTGAGATTTTTGCCAGTCCGGTTCTTAAACAGACAAGCCTCATGGCAGCAGAATCAGGGGCAAAAGTTGCCCTAAACGGATCCTTCTTTAAATTTAACAACAGTTATAATACAGAAGATTACAACTCTGTAGATTATATCAGGAAAGAGAACAAACAACTTGCCCCCAATACCTGGCCAGCCCGTGGACGCTCTATGCACCAGTTAGGTGCTCTGGCTATTTTCAGAGGAGAACTCTACATCCTTAAAGCCGATGCACTCAGGGAGTGGGAGAAGTTCATTCAGGCAGAAGAGGTTCTTACAACCGGCCCCATTCTTAGAGTTGCAGGAGAGGATCTAAAACTTGCCAACGACTCATTTTATACAACCAGACACCCCAGAACAGCAATCGGGAAGAGAAAAGACGGCACTATTCTTCTGATTACCGCCGACGGCAGATCTCCACAGGCTGCAGGTTTATCACTTGCAGAACTTCAGAAGATTATGAGATGGTTAGGTGCCGATTATGCTATAAATCTGGATGGAGGAGGATCAACTACACTCTACATTGAAGGTGCCTCAGACAATGGTGTGGTTAATCACCCTACAGATAACAAAATATTTGATAACAAAGGTGAGCGAAAGGTGGCAAACGCCATCCTGGTTCACACAAAATAGATGGTCAGCAAGAGAAAGAGAGTTCTGTTTGTTTACACCAGAAACTCCACATTTATCAGTGGAGACATTGAAATTTTGTCCAGGCACTATGATGTATCTACGCTTGTTACAGACAACAGCAATCCCGCCAGACAGACATTTGAACTGATAAAGCAGCTTTTCTACCTTATTTTCAAAATCCACAAATTTGATATTGTCTATATCTGGTTTGCAGACTACCACTCATGGCTTCCCGCCCTCTTTGCCGGACTCACAGGCAAAAAATGTTACCTTGTACTGGGAGGATATGACGTTTGCAGGGTAAAACCATACAGCTACGGAAGCTTTGTAAACCCTTTAAGGGGTTGGATGTCCAGAAACTCAATGAGAAGAGCCACAGCAAATCTATGTGTATCAAACCACGTAAGGAGAATTGCCCAAAGGCTTGCCCCCGGGACTCCGGCCCACCTTCTGTACAATGGTATTAATTTCCCAGACTCAAAAAAGACAAAGCTACCTGCAGATGGCGGAAGAAGCGGCGTGCTATGTGTTGCCCTATCAAGAACAAAACAGAGCTATAAAATCAAAGGAATTGACAGATATATTGCACTCGCACAGGCAATGCCATCATTCAGATTTACACTGATAGGCACAAATCCTGAAAAGGCTGGTATCTCAAAAGAAAGTATCCCAAAGAATTTAACAATAATCCCCGAGTTAGAGCATAAGGAACTTACCGAATACTATCATAAATCAAAGGTCTATTGCCAGCTCTCAAGAAGGGAGAGCTTCTCTCTTGCGCTAGCTGAAGCAATGTTTCATGGATGCATGCCACTTACAACCAAAGCCGGAGGAATGCCCGAAGTATCCGGTGGCCTGGGAGAGATCATTTACGCATCTGACAACGATGCTTTTAACAGAGAGGACCATGAAAGTTCAATCCACGAAGCAATTAACGCTGTTGCAAGATTAGCAGCAGAGAGCGAAGATTACGCTCCGGCAATGAGGGAGCGTGTAATGGCCCTGTTCACACTCGAAAGAAGGGAGAGAGATCTTCAAACAATTATTTCAAGATACAATCCCTCTTAACACCCACCTCACAACCCTAAGAAGTGATGAGTCTCCCCCGGCAATCAGCCTTGAGAGAACTCTATAGTGAATCTTGGTTTCAGGATTGATTCCATTAATCAAATCCCGGTTAATTTCCGGGAAAAGTGCTATTATCACTTTTAGTTTCTGATTATCAGTACCTTTATGAAGAAATAATTTCCTCCTTGTCCTTACCTTGTAGGAGAGTATCTCACTATTACATGCTTGCTTTACAAATTCAGGCAATCTTGATTCAAGATAATTTAATGTTGTAGCAATAAGGTTAAGGTGACCAACAGTTGATGAGACAGACGATGAGTTATACAAGACATAGTGAATTAAAGGATTGTTTACTATCACCATCTTTTCAGACCAAACAACAAGAAGAGGGGAAACAGACAGGTCATCTCTTAAGTTTGACAGAAAACCTATCCCACCCTTTTGGTAAACCTCTCTTTTTGCCATCTTGTTCCATAAAGCAGAAGGGACTCTGTTTGCCAGCATATCCTTTATATAGCCAGCTTTCTCCTCTTCATTTTCAATAATCCAATTGTCTCTCTTACCTGAGATTTTCTCCACTGTTCTGTTCTGCTCTTCTGCAAAATAACCGCAGACCGCCAGGTCTGATCCTGTCTCTTTTAATGCGTTAAAAAGTGTTTCAAGCATATTGACCTTAACCAATTTAACAATGAGGATGA
>CAZPRX010000038.1:0-3675 GCA_964588835.1 uncultured Muribaculaceae bacterium | reverse complement strand
TCATCAGAGTCAAGATGGATAATATAGTTGCCAGATGAGGCCTCCATCCCTACTCCTCTTGACTCAGCTACACCTTTGTTCTCTTTGTTTCTTAAAACCTTGTATTCATCCTTTAGCCAGGACTCTTTAAGAATATTCTCTGCAATTTCAATACTACCATCTCCACCGCAATCATCAACCAATATCAGTTCAAACTCTCTGAAGTTTTGAGAAATTATTGAATCTACAGACCTCGCAATAAGAGCAGAGACCTTGTAAACCGGAATAATAACAGATATCTCAGGAGTTTTCATAGCTAAGGCAAAGATAAAAAAAAGAGGATGACAGTTAATGCCATCCTCAAACTCAAGTTGACCCACCAGGATTCGAACCTAGACTGACAGAACCAAAATCTGAAGTGCTACCATTACACCATGGGTCATTATGGTTCTCAATTGAGGGTGCAAATATATATCTTTTTAGTAAAAAACAAAAATTTTCAGAAAATCTTAAATTCAAGAAGGGAGTCTCCAAGCAATAAATATAGCACAACCCAGAAGGCATACCTCAATGCTTTTCCTGCTAACATAAAGAGTGCAGACTTCGTAAAATTCACTCTATAAAAACCAAGTCCCACTGCCAGAATATCCCCCGCAAACGGCACCCAGCTGAAAAAAGCGATCAGGGATCCGTATTTATCTATCCAGTACTTTTGTTTTAATAGTTTCTCTTCCGTTACGCCAACCCATTTCTCAATCCACGTCCATTTCCCCAGGTGACCTACCCAGTAAGAGGTTAGGCCCCCAAGCCAGTTGCCTGCCGTTGCCCACAAAAGAGCCCAAAAGGGATTCATTCCTGCAAGCAGGGCCCCTGCCATTAATATATCAGAGCTGAAAGGCACAATCGTGGCAGCCAGGAACGAACCCAAGAAAAGACCAATAAATCCGTATCCCTCAAGAAGCTCTATCATCTTTTAGATTTGAAAAATTCCTTTACAAGTGAGGAGCACTTCTCCTCGAGTATTCCACAAGTAACGGTAGTCTTTGGATGCAGCAAAGATGGGCTGAACATTGAGTAACCTCTCTTTGGGTCAGAAGCTCCATAAACCACTCTGCCTATTTGTGACCAAGCAAGAGCCGATGCACACATTGCACATGGCTCCAGCGTTACGTACAGAGTGCAACTCTCCAGGTATTTGCCTCCAAACCTGGAGGTGGCCATGGTTATGGCCTGCATCTCCGCATGTGCTGTGGGGTCGTTAAGCCTTTCGGTCATATTATGTGCCCTGGAGACTATGCTGCCTTCACAGACGACTACAGCACCCACTGGAACCTCATCCATATCCATGGCTTTAACGGCCTCTTTAAGGGCTGCCTCCATAAATTTTATATCATCTGCTGCGAGCTCTGCATCACTTTTCATGACTCTTTTTCTTAAGTACAAACATTAGGTGGACAAATATACGGACAAATTGTCAGTAATGCTGATTGGCACTCCTTTTGCGTCAAAGGATTGTGCAAAATTAATAATCCATTAAAAACAATAAAAATACAAAATTCTCAAATTATGAACATTAAACCATTAGCAGACAGAGTTTTGGTAGAGCCTAAAGAGGCCGAAACAAAAACAGCAAGCGGCATTTACATTCCTGATACAGCAAAGGAAAAGCCACAGGCAGGTAAGATTGTAGCTGTAGGAAGCGGAAAAAAAGATGAGCCTATGGAGCTCAAGGTAGGTGACAACGTGCTATATGGAAAGTACGCAGGTACTGAGATCAATGTAGATGGCAAGGATTACCTTATGATGCGCCAGTCAGATATACTGGCTGTTCTTAACTAATTAATTAAACTATTAAAAAATAACCAGTATTATGGCAAAAGAGATAAAATTCAACATAGAGGCACGCAACCTGATGAAAGAGGGTGTTGATGCTTTGGCAAATGCAGTAAAAGTTACTCTCGGCCCAAAAGGGAGAAACGTTGTAATTGACAAAAAATACGGCTCACCACAGATCACTAAAGATGGTGTAACTGTAGCAAAAGAGATCGAACTTGATGATCGTTTTGCAAACATGGGCGCACAGATGGTTAAAGAGGTTGCCTCTAAAACAGCAGATCAGGCAGGTGACGGTACAACTACCGCAACCGTACTAGCTCAATCCATCATCAACGTGGGTCTTAAGAACGTAACTGCAGGTGCAAATCCGATGGACTTGAAGAGAGGAATTGACAAAGCTGTTGAAGCCGTGGTTGCCTCACTTAAGAGTCAGAGCCAATCTGTAGGTGATGATATAACCAAGATAGAGCAGGTAGCTACTATTTCTGCTAATAATGACATCACTATTGGTAAACTTATTGCCGATGCAATGAGTAGAGTAAAGAAAGAGGGAGTTATCACAGTTGAAGAGGCTAAAGGTACAGACACAGAGGTTAAGGTTGTGGAAGGTATGCAGTTTGACCGCGGATACATCTCTCCTTACTTTATGACCAATCCTGAAAAGATGGAGGGTGTTCTTGACACTCCATATATTCTAATAACAGACAAGAAAATCTCAACAATGAAGGATCTGCTTCCTGTGCTTGAGCCTGTTGCTCAAAACGGAAGAGCACTTGTTATTATCGCTGAGGACGTTGACGGAGAAGCTCTTGCAACTTTGGTAGTAAACCGCCTCCGTGGCACTCTTAAGATTGCTGCTGTAAAGGCTCCCGGTTTTGGAGACAGAAGAAAGGAGATGCTTGAGGATATCGCAATTCTTACTGGTGGTACAGTTATATCAGAAGAGAAGGGTATCAGACTTGATGCAGCTACAATTGACATGCTTGGTACTGCAGAGAAGATTACAATTGACAAAGACAACACAACCATCGTTAACGGATCAGGTGATAAGAGTGCTATTGACAAGAGAGTTGCCCAGATTCGCAAGCAGATGGAGACAACTACAAGTGACTACGACAGAGAGAAGCTTCAGGAGCGTCTTGCCAAGCTGGCAGGCGGTGTAGCTGTTCTTTATGTAGGAGCTGCCTCAGAGATGGAGATGAAGGAGAAGAAAGACCGTGTGGACGATGCACTTAGTGCAACCCGTGCTGCTGTTGAAGAAGGTATTGTTCCTGGTGGTGGAGTTGCATACATACGTGCAATTGAGGCTATCAAAAACCTTAAAGGCGAGAACGAAGATGAAAACACAGGTATTGCAATAATTTCACGTGCAATCGAAGAGCCTTTAAGGATGATTGTTGAAAACGCAGGTATTGAGGGAAGCATAGTTATCCAGAAGGTAAAAGAGGGCAAAGCCGATTTTGGCTACAACGCCCGTACAGACAAGTATGAAAACCTTTTGGCAGCTGGTGTAATTGACCCTACAAAAGTAACCCGTATCGCTCTTGAAAATGCCGCCTCAGTAGCAGGAATGTTCCTAACAACTGAATGCGTACTGGTAGAGAAGAAAGAAGATAACCCAGCACCTATGGGCGGAGGCCCGGGTATGGGCGGAATGGGCGGCATGATGTAAGAGCATCTGCGCTTAACGAATTAAAACCATATCAATAATATAGGGCTAGTCAATACGATTAGCCCTATATTTTTTTGCCTTAACCAGCTATCATTCTAAGGCTTCCCACTCCTGCAATCTTACTGCAATCTAGCTGCATTCACAGAGTATCCGCATAACTTCCGGAGTTTTTCCTCCTCGCTCACTGT
>CAZPRX010000037.1:0-9530 GCA_964588835.1 uncultured Muribaculaceae bacterium | reverse complement strand
TACCTGAGCCAGAAGACTGACGGATCGCTGACGGAGATGAGATAAATAATACTCTTTGAAGATCAACAAATTAATTTTAGGCTTGATTTTTGAAATAATACAGGTATCGGCGCAATTAATTTTGCAGAAAAAGTGAAAAAACCGATATTTGTTGTTTACAATTTTATGCAAAAGTTTAGTTCATTAAGAAAAGCATTTCTGATTTCGCTAACCATGTTAAGCGGAGTAGCTGCGGTTTCCCAAACCACCGACGCAAACAACTACTTTACTCCTTATTCAATTTTTGGAGTGGGTAACATTGCCAGACAAGGGACAACCTTCAACAAATCCATGGGAGGAATCGGGATAGGTGTAAAGGAGAACAGAGTTATCAACTATCTGAATCCTGCAGCCATCTCTTTCAGGGACACCCTGGCATTTATGCTTGACTTTGGAGTTGAGAGCAATCACAACTACTTTAAGTCTGCAGAGGCATCATCCGCAAATAACGGATTCAACATGCAAAACTTTGTGTTCTCATTCCCAATTTATAACAAATCTGCAATGGTTTTGGGAATTACTCCATACTCATCTGTGGGGTATAAATTTCAGGAGTGGGAGACAGATCCGGAGATTATTAATGAACTGGGCAGTGTCCTGTACTCAAGATATGGAGCAGGTGGCATCAACAAAGTATTCCTTGGAACATCGATGGTGTTTCTTAAGAACTTTTCCGTGGGAGCTGAGCTGATCTATTTCTTTGGAACTATGGACCGCTACTCAAACATAAATTTCAGCAATTCTGAATCCTTCAGGTCAATAAAGACCGGGACTGATTTTATGATAAGCTCATTCACCGGAAAAGCAGGACTTCAGTATAGCTACGAGCCGGATAAAGATAACTCACTTACGATAGGGGCAACATACATGCTTGGCAGCAAGCTAAAAGGTGAAAGCGTCAAGTACGCATTTACCGCACCGCCTACAGGTGAGACAGATACTGTGTTTTACAACCTTTCCAGAGCTACCGGACTCGAAATTCCTGCTGAGATAGGAGTGGGAGCCTCTTACAGAAAGAGGGACAAGTGGATGCTGGGTATGGACTTTACATATCAGGACTGGAGTAAAACATCACTTCCCGCAACTCCCGGAGTTGCTTTCCAGCCTGCAACAAGCTGGGCTGTAAAAGTTGGTGGCGAATTTATTCCTAACAGATATGATGTTCGCTACTACCTAAAAAGAGTCTCCTACAGAATGGGAGCATATTATGACAGGTCATACATATCACTGAATGGTAAGCAGGTTAATTCAGTGGGAATCACAATTGGGGCAAACCTCCCCGTATACAGATGGTACAATTCAGTGGGTATTTCTCTAGATATGGGCCAAAGGGGTTCGTTAAAGAACGGAATGGTCAGGGAGAGATACATAATGCTGAATTTGAACATAAGTCTATACGATATTTGGTTCCAAAAATACAGGTACGACTAAACTTAAAATTAAAATAAAGTAACACGTTATGAAGAAATTAAGTGTATTATTATTTTTTGCTTTACTTGCCTTTTCGTCAAAAACAACGGCGCAGGGCAAATTCGGCAAAGATAGTGTTGAATGCGTGAGGAGTCTCTCTTTCTATACAGACTATATGAAACAGGGAAACCTCAATGAGGCGGCGCCTCTTTGGAGAGACGCAGTAAAATATTGCCCTCCGGGCCTGAGGCAGACAATTTATGTTGACGGGCAGAAAATTTACAGGTTCCTGATAGATAAGAATGCAGGTAATCCACAGCTTAAAGAGAAGCTTGTTGACTCGCTGCTTTTAATGTACGATCTGAGAACAGAATATTTCCCAAGATATGCTCTGGGCGCTCAAACAAATAAGGTAATTGACCTTGTAAACTTCAGGGGCAATGACGACAATCTTGTTTTTGGTGCACTAATGGAGAATATTAACACCTTTGGTAAGGATGCAGAGCCATCTCTGATGGTACTTGCAATGCAAAGAGCAAATGCACTCTTTACAAACAAAACAATTGGTGCAGACAAAGTGCTAAACCTCTACTCTCAGCTCTCACCACTTGTTGAAGCTCAGGTTCAGGCAAATCACCCTGATGCCGCTCAGGCAAAGAAGGATATTGACAATCTTTTTGCGGTGAGCGGAGTTGCAAGTTGCGAAAACATCGTTACTCTGTTTACTCCTAAATTTGAGGCAGAGCCAAATAATAAGGAACTTGTGTCAGGTATTGTGAAGCTGCTAAATGAAGGCGGTTGCTTCTCCGAGCCTTTATTCCTTAGATCTGTAGAATCACTCCACAGAATAGACCCTTCATATCACACTGCTTACTATCTGTACAAGCTCTATTCAATTAAAGAAGATCATACAAATGCTGTTAAATCACTTCAGGAGGCTATAGACGATCCCGCTTCTCCTGCAAATGAAGATGCTCAGATGTTATATGAACTGGCTTCATATTATCTTGCAAAACTTGACAACTCACCTATGGCTGTAACTTCAGCAAAACAGGCTGTAGAAAAAGATCCGGCATTGGCAGGAAAGGTTTACATGATTCTTGGCTCTGTGTGGGCATCATCAAGATGTGGTGGCAACGAGGTAGAATCAAGGGCAAAATGGTGGGTAGCTGTTGACTATTTTGTAAAAGCAAAGAACGCAGATCCATCGGTTGCAGAAGACGCAGATAAACTGATTGCAACATATCGTCAGTATTTCCCACTTCAGGAGGATGCATTTATGTACGATATAGTTGACGGAAACTCCTTCACTGCTACATGCAGCGGAATGAGAGAAACGACTACGGTAAGAACTCGCAAATAGATGTCTGCCGCGGGCAACATACTATTACACCCAAAAAGATTGGTAGCAGCCACTGTTGTGGTTGCTACCCTTCTTTTTTCATGTAAGGAGGAGCTGCCTGTAACGGACCAGATTGATACATCAGAGACTGCCACACAGGTTGTGGAGGAGATGATGCTGGAGCAGACAAAGAGCGGAAAGGTCTCAATGAGAGTATCAGCACCGCTTATGGAGAGCTATTCAAACAAGGTTCCTCCTTACGATATATTTCCAAAGGGGATGAACATAAAGGCATTTACTCCGGATGGTCTGCTTGAGACAGAGATAGTAGCAAAGGAGGCCAGGCACATCAAAGGGGAGTCATTTGATAAATGGGAAGCCTATGGGGATGTTGTTATCACAAACTATATAAAGGGTGAGACAATTGAGACAGACACAATTTACTGGGACCGGAACGAAAAGCGCATATTTACACATTGTTACGTTCAGCTCAAATCACCCACAATGTACATGCAGGGGTATGGTATGGAGTCCGATGAGCTTGCCAGAAACGCAATAATATTAAAGCCTTTTGACAGTTACAGCATAATCCAGGACTCTACGGAGGTGTTATATATAGATACTGTTAACTTTGTAGGACCACTATTGAAAATTAAGAAATGACAGCTGCAATAATTATCTGTATAGTTGCATTTATTCTGTTCTTCTTTGCGACACTCACTGAGACAGCTCTTACTTCGTGCAACAGACTAAGGATAGAACTGGACATAAAGCAGGAGAAGAGATACGCAATAGCAGCAAATACTCTATTAGAAAACAGAGTTTTTATTGTATTGTCATTTAAACTAGTGAGAGCCGTATTGGCCTCTTTATTTTCAATTTCAGCAATCTGGATTGTGTTGCTAAAACAATCTGAAATATCACTTCCTGTTGCCGCTTTACTCGTCATTTGCTCAATCGTGGGAGCTGCCATCATAATAATTCCGGGGAGTTTACTCCCTAAGTGGATAGCAACAAATGATCCGGATGTAGTGCTTAAGAATTTCTACTGGTATGCATCGGCAGTGGCCTATTTGGCAAAACCAGTTAAAATAAGGAGAGCAGACAATCCGTCGATGATAATGGAGCAGGAGGAGGAGGAGTCTGCGGAGGCAGAAATTATTCATAATGCAATTAATTTTTCTGATGTTCTCCTGAGGGAGTGTATGATTCCGAGAACAGAGGTTGTTGCAATCTCGTCAACAGCCACACCTGAAGAGATTCTTAATCTTTTCAGGGATTCAAATTACTCAAGAATCCCTGTTTATGAGGGAAGTATAGACAGAATAACAGGATATATCCACTCAAAGGATATGCTGGAGGGGAGAAAATCGGTTCAGGAGCTCTCCCGCAGGATTGATTACTATCCGGAGGATATGGGGGCTAGAGATCTTCTGGCAACCATGATTAAGAACAAAAGTTCTATAGCAGTGGTTATGGACAAATATGGCGGAACGGCAGGGATGGTTACTCTTGAAGATTTAATTGAGGAGATATTCGGCGAGATATCAGATGAGCTTGATCATGAAGAGTTCCGTGAAAAACAGACCGGTGATGGTGAGTACATATTTTCTGCCAGGCTTGAAATCAAGTATCTTAACAGAGAGTATGAACTTGAAATTCCTGAGAGCGAAGAGTACGAGACATTAGGTGGATTTATCACCTGGTTTAGGGAGAACATCCCCTCTCAGGGAGAGATTCTGCAATATGGAAACCTGCAGATTACAATCCTCAGAACAACAAGGAGCAGGGTTGATTTGGTGAGGCTCAAACTGCTCGACCTCTAAATAGGTGTGGTGAACAAAAAAATTACTATCTTCGCGCCTTACAAGAAAATAACTATTTTAATTTAACAATAAGCAAAATGGCAGTTCTCGAGAAGATCCGCGTCAGAATGGGTGTCTTCATTACCGTTATCATCGGTATAGCACTTCTCTCTTTTATAGTGGACGCACAAACATTGCAATCGGCTATCTCCATGTTCACCTCCAAATATGATGTAGGAGAGATGAATGGAAAGGCAATCTCTTACCAGGAGTTCCAGAAAAAGGTAGACTATTTTACAAAAATACAGCAAATGACCACCGGACAGGCATCACTGGACGATCAAGGTCAGGAGATGGTAAACGAAAGTGCCTGGCAGGACCTTATGGGAGACTATGTGCTCCTCCCTGCAATGGAGGATGCTGGAGTAAGAGTAGGAGAGGAGGAGCTGCTTGACCTTACTCAGGGTACAGCTATTTCACCTGTTCTTTCAGGTCAGCAAACCTTCATAGGTCAGGATGGTACATTTGACAGGAACAAGCTTGTTGAGTTTATCAAAGCGATTCCATCAGATGAAACAGGCAACCTGGGTCTCTACTGGAATTTCCTTGAGAAGAACATCAAGAATAACCAGATGCTTACAAAATACTTCTCTCTTCTTGACAAGAGCTCATTCAGCAGCCCTGTTGAGATTAAGAGAGCCATCACAGAGAACAACATAACTTCAGATGTATCTTTTGTTATACAGCCGTTCGGTTTTATGCCGGATACCACAGTAGTTGTTTCTCAGCAAGAGATTAAAGATTACTATAACAAAAACAAGGAAAAGTTTGAGATGAACGCCAGCAGAGATGTTGACTATGTAGTCTTTGAAGTTATTCCTTCTGCAGAAGATGTAAAACTCGCAAAAGAGGATATTGACAAGGTTTACGAAGAGTTTGCAACTACAACAAACCTAAGAACATTTCTTGCAAGAAACTCAGAGAAGCAGCTAAGCCAGTACCTCTTCAAAGAGGGCGAGCTTTCTGCAATTTCTCCTGCACTTAACGATTTTGCCTTTAATTCACCTCTTACTGCTGTTCTTCCGGTTTATCAGGAGGGCAACATATTCAGAGCTGCAAGAATCAGCGCTGTTAAAAATGTACCGGACTCAGTATTTGTTGAGCACATTCTTCTTGACAACAGAACACCGGAGGTTGCACAGGCAAAGGCCGACTCTCTTATCAAGATGCTGGACGGCGGTGCTAATTTCCAGACACTAGCAGCAGAGAACTCATTAGATCAAAATCCTAATGTATCTCCGGGTGAACTTGGCTGGATGACCCAGTTAATGACAATTCCGGGCCTTGATACATGCTTTAGCGCTCCATTGAATAAAGCTATTAAGGTTTCAACAGAATATGGACTTCACATTGTGAAGACCACTAAGAGAACTGCTCCTGTAAAGAAGGTGCAGATTGCAATCCTTGAGAAGAGCGCAGTTGCAAGCAAGCAAACATTCCAGCAGTACTACTCAAAGGCAAACGAACTTGCTTCTAAATCAGATGGCAACCTTGAGAAATTCAGAGAGGTTGTTAAGGAGATGAATCTAGCGGTAGTTCCGGCAGTAGGAATTGAACAGGGTGCTAAAACTGTTGCAACTTACAACAACGCCAGACCATTAAGCAGATGGATTTATGAAGCAAAAAAGGGTGATGTTTCTCAGATTATCTCACTGGATAACAAATATTTCTTTGTTATGGCAGTTACAGGAGTAAGAGAGGCAGGTATTCAGTCTTTTGAAGCCATGAAAGAGAACATCAAGAGTGTTCTTATGATGGAGAAGACAAACGATAAAATGCACCAGAATGTTAAGGCGAAACTTAACGGAGTAAGCAATATTGAGACAGTTGCTGAAATTTTGGGAACAACCGTGAGCAGACAGAGTGGCATTTCATTCGGTGCAATGGGTGCACAGTCTATGGATCCTGTATTCATCGGAGCAGTAGCCGGAGCATCAGAAAACAAGCTCACCGGACCTGTTAAGGGCAATCTTGGTATCTATGTTTTCAATGTAGATATGAGGACCCAGGGTGAATTCTTCACTGAGCAGGACGCAAAGCTAAGAAACAGACAGATGAACTCATTCAAGTTGCAGCAGCTTCAGGGCATTTTTGAGAAGATGGCCAAAGTAGAGGACAACAGACTTAAGTTCTTCTAGATCTGACTTAAAGATATTAATTAAAAGGCTAGCCATTTATTACAAATTGGCTAGCCTTTTAATTTATGATTATATAAACGATAGATCTAAACGTTAAAGCGGAAGTGCATGATGTCGCCGTCCTGAACAACGTACTCTTTGCCCTCTACGCCCATTTTTCCGGCCTCTTTACAGGCGTTTTCAGAGCCATATTTGACATAGTCGTCATACTTGATAACCTCGGCCCTTATGAAGCCCTTTTCAAAGTCTGTGTGGATTATTCCGGCTGCCTGAGGCGCCTTAGCCCCCCTTGGGAAGGTCCAGGCTCTCACCTCCTGTACCCCAGCTGTAAAGTAGGTCTCCAGGTTGAGCAATTCATAAGCTTTTCTGATAAGTCTGGATACGCCGGATGCATCGAGTCCCATCTCGGCAAGGAACATCTCCCTCTCCTCAAAGCTCTCGAGCTCGGCTATCTCTGACTCAATTTTTGCTGCCACAACAAGCATCTCAGCATCTTCGTCCTTAATGGCCTCTCTCACCATGTCAACATACTTGTTTCCATCTTTTGCCGATGATTCATCCACATTGCAGACATAAAGGACTGGTTTGTTTGTAAGGAGGAAAAGCTCCTTTGACATCTTCTCATCCTCTGCGTTCTCAAAAATTACGGTTCTGGCAGATTTACCCTGCACTAAAGCCTCTCGGAACCTTATAAGAATGTCAAGCATCCTTTTGGCGTTTTTATCACCTCCGGTTTGTGCCTGCTTCTGAACCTTTCCAATGCGGTTCTCAACGGTATCAAGGTCTTTAATCTGAAGTTCTGTATCAATTATCTCCTTATCTCTCACAGGGTTGATGTTACCATCAACATGGACAATATTGGGGTCGTCAAAACATCTGAGAACATGAAGGATCGCATCGGTTTCGCGGATATTCGCCAGAAACTGGTTTCCAAGACCCTCGCCTTTGCTGGCCCCTTTAACTAGACCGGCAATGTCAACAATCTCCACAGTTGCTGGAACCACTCTGTTTGGTTTCACAAGCTTCTCCAGAACCTGGAGTCTCTCGTCCGGAACTATTGTGGAGCCAATGTTTGGTTCAATAGTACAGAACGGAAAGTTTGCAGATTGTGCCTTTCCGGAACTGATACAGTTGAAGAGTGTAGATTTTCCCACATTGGGCAGTCCCACTATTCCGCATTTCAATGCCATAAATATCTTTTTTAATAATTTGAGGGTGCGAAATTAGACAAAAAATGCCATTATTTCTAAAATGGTATAATTCTTATTCATAATCAGATATTTGTAATCCGATCAACGGAGTCACAAGCCCTTAAAAATGTAGATTTGGCAGATGAAATTTCTCCTTTTTATACTCCTTTTTCTGCAATCCTCCCCTGGAGAAGATTGCATTATCATGTTCTGGAATCTTGAGAACCTCTTCACAACATCTCCCTATTTTTATAAAAAGATAAACAGTATTGCAAAACATATATACCTTGCCTCAGGCGGGAACCTCCCCACACTTATAGGCGTATCGGAAATAGAGAACTTTCAGGTTTGCTGGCGACTAGCAAATGTTACATCACTTGCCCCTGCCGGCTACGGAATTGTTCATGCCGACTCTCCGGACCACAGGGGAATTGATGTTGCGTTGTTTTACAGAAAAGAGAGATTTAAACTGATTTTTAAGAGATTTTATCCTGTTTTAGACACTGAGGGAGAGATAATGCGAACCAGATTCACTCTTTATGCAAAGGGTGTCCTTGACCAGCTTGATACCCTTCACGTAGTTGTGATGCACTGGCCCTCCAAGTGGGGAGGAGAGAGAGCCTCTATACCTGCAAGAGAGGCAGCTGCAAGAGTGCTTAATTCCATTACCGACTCTCTCCTCTCAATTAATCCCAGAGCAAACATTGTTGCAATGGGCGATCTGAATGAACAGGCTGCACCGTCCGCAGAGGCCGCAGGTGTCCAGGCAATGGTCAGCGGGCTAAAGGTGCTGGTCCCTTTAAAAAGGGCAGGAGGTACCATAAGATTTAACGGCAGATGGGAGACTATTGACCATTTTCTTGTTTCAGAAAACATTCTTAACAAAGATGAACCCATATACTGTTCAGATACCTCTTCTGTTATCTACTCTCATCCACTACTGCTTGAGAGGGACAAGACATACTTAGGGGTAAAGCCTAAGCGCAGCTTTGTGGGGCCCAGATATAACGGCGGGATAAGCGACCACCTTCCTGTGGTACTTACAATAAAAAGAAGCTGGTGATTTTTCACTACATTTGCAGCATGTATGTAAGGGCAAAAAAATCACTGGGACAGCACTTTCTGAAAGATCAGAAGATTGCTGAAAGAATTGTAGAGTCGCTTGACACCACTCTGGCAGGTACCGTACTGGAGATAGGACCGGGCACTGGAGTACTGACCCAGTATCTGGTAAAAATTGAGGGAATTGAGTTCAAAGCAGCAGAGATAGACACAGAGTCAATAGAGTTTCTGCAGAAGAACTATCCTCAGATAGGAGAGAATCTACTTGAGGGAGACTTCCTTAAAATGGATCTCAATGAAATTTTCAAGGGCGATTTTTCTGTCATTGGAAACTTCCCGTACAATATCTCCTCGCAGATTTTTTTCAAACTTATTGATTACAAGGAACAAGTACCTCAAATTGTTTGTATGCTTCAGAAAGAGGTTGCAGAGCGACTTGCCTCTCCTCCGGGGAATAAGAGCTACGGAATCCTCTCTGTGCTAC
>CAZPRX010000036.1:0-9704 GCA_964588835.1 uncultured Muribaculaceae bacterium | reverse complement strand
CTCCGGGGTGGGAGGGGATAAAAGCCCTTCTGATTTCACGTCCTCTCTCTGTTCTGATAGGGATGTTCTGTAGATTCGGCTTAACTGAACTTAATCTGCCTGTGGCTGTGAGTGCCTGATTATATGTAGTATGAAGCTTTCCAGTCTCTTTTGATACCATCAATGGAAGTGGCTCTATATAGGTAGAGAGAAGTTTTTTAAGGTTTCTGAACTCAAGAATTGCAGGGATTATTGGATGTTTGCCCAGAATTTCTGTAAGGGTCTCTTCGTCAGTAGATCTGCTCTTCTGTCCCTTTTGACCCAGTTCCAGTTTGTCAAATAGGATAACTGAAAGCTGCTTGGGTGACGAAACATTTAGCGACTGATCTCCCGCCATATCTCTTATACTCTGTTCTATCTCATCAAGCTCTTTTGTAAGCATCTCTCCGTATTTGAACAGCATATCTGTGTCAAGTTTCACCCCCTCTTGCTCCATTGAAGCCAATACATAAAGAAGAGGCATCTCAATCTCTTCGTATAGTTTAGTAAGGTCTCCCTTGTCAAGTTCTTTTCTCAATTCAGCTGCCAGTGAAACCATTATAGATGTTTCGCTCAGCGCCTTCTCTTCCCCCTCATTTGCCTCTTCATTTACGGAGGCCGAAAACAAATCTGCCTGCACCATCTCTTTCTCTCCCTCCAGGTTAACACCGAGGTATGAGTGAGCAAGAATTTCAATTTTATGTGATCTCTCCGGCATCAGGAGGTAGTGCATCAATTCGCAATCCCAAACTTTTCCGCTGAGATGAATCCCTGAAGAGGCGAGGTTATTGCAGATAGACTTTATGTCGTAGCCACATTTGTCAATTTTACTATCCTCCATTAAGCTTTTTAGCGAAGGCCAATCATTTTTTGCAATTATAGCTGCCATTCCTGATGAAGAGACAACTATTTTCTCTCCCCTTATTCCCACACCAGCAACGCCTTTGTCTCTTGCGTCTTTAATAATATTGGCGATAGACGATAATGAATATAAAGGTCGCTTCGCAGAATTTGTATCCTTTGCCGCTGGAGAACCTTTTCTGGCTTCGAAATCAGATATGTTCTCTCCTGTGGCGAAGATCGCCTCAAGCTGAGGGATCTGTCTGGCCAGTGAAGGGAACTCATATCTCCCCATGAGCTTTTTCAGTTCGGCAAAATGAGGTGTGCCTAATAAGAGATTATCATCGCTGCAGTTTATGTCTACCGATGTCTCTATTGTAACAAGGTGTTTGCTAAGGGCTATATGTGGTTCTGCATCACGGAAGGCCTCCTGTTGTTTTAGAGGGAGCTCATGCAAATTCTTGTAAATGTTTTCAACAGAGCCATATTTCTGAATTAGTTTTTTTGAACTCACCTCTCCTACGCCTCTTACTCCGGGCACATTGTCTGATGCGTCACCCCAGATTGCAAGTATGTCGATTACCTGCTCAGGATTTTCTATCCCGTACTCCTCTTTGATCTGTTCGGGACCGATTGTAATATTCTCTGCGCCATTTTTTCCGGGTTTGCACTGAAAAATGTTATCTGAAACCAGCTGACCATAGTCTTTATCAGGAGTAAGCATGTAAACTGTATATCCGTCTTTTGCCGCCTTTTTTGCAATTGTACCTATTACATCATCTGCCTCAAATCCGATTTTCATAATAACAGGAATAGACATTGATTCAACAATCTCAATAAGTGAATTGAGAGAGGATTTTATCAGTTCAGGAGTCTCCGCCCTGTTTGCTTTGTAGTCGGGATAAATGTCATGTCTGAATGTTTTAGCAGGGGGGTCAAATGCTACTGCCAAATGGGTCGGCTTCTCCCTTATAATCAAATCTGTAAGTGTCTTTGTAAATCCAAAGAGTATTGAGGTATCCTCTCCCTTTGAATTTATCATGGGCCTTCTCAGAAATGCGTAGTAAGAACGAAAGATTAGGGCATGGCCGTCAATCAGGTATAGCTTCTTCATATTAATCAGTTTTCAGATGCAAACCACTCAACATATGATGTGGGTGTTTCGTATAGCTTAATGCTGTAAAGGGAGGTCCCGGCAGGAAGGTTTGCTCTTAGTAAATCTGCAAAGTAAATTGCAAGGTTTTCACAAGTAGGCTGGAAGTCAAGAATAATTATATTCTCGTATGCAGATGCAATCTCCTCTTTAAGAGGTGCGTCACTTCTAAGTAGAAGGGCATGGTCAAAGGGATCTACAATATGCTTGTTTACAATTTTTTTCAGATCTCCAAAATCTACAACCATTCCGCTTTTGGGGCTACTCTTGTCTGCTAGAGGTGTGCCCTTAAGTGTGACAAATAACCTGTATGAGTGTCCATGGATATGTCTGCATTTTCCGTCGTAGTTTTGAAGTGCGTGAGCACCCTCAAAACGAAACTCTTTTGTAATTCTAATGGTTGACATACTTTTTTTGCAAAAATACTAAAAATATAGGAATCTGTAGTTTGTCGGTTTAACTAACGGGATGTAATGAAATGTTACTAATAAATTAAAAAAAGAAATAAAAGTTTGAATTTTAGTTACAATTCTTTAATTTTGTAAAAAAACTAACTAAAATATGGCTATGAACATTCAAAACATTCTATCTGCCAATGCTAAAAGCATGAGAAGGTCTGCAATCAGGGATCTTCTAAGCGTTGCAAACAGACCTGAGGTGATTTCGTTTGCCGGCGGTTTCCCTAATCCGGCAACGTTTCCAGTTGAGGATCTGAAGATAATAATGCAGGAGGTTCTGGAACAAGAGAGCACTTCAGCTCTTCAGTACGGACCTACTGAAGGTAATGCTAAACTCAGGGAGCTACTTGCACAAAGATATCAGGCACAGGGTCTTGAGATTACCAAGGAGAACATCCTTATAACAACCTCTTCACAGCAGGCAATAGATCTGGTTACTAAGATATTCATTGATCCGGGTGATACAATTATTTGCGGATTGCCATCATACCTTGGAGCTCTTCAGGCTTTCTGGTCTTATCAGGCAAAACCTATAGGTATTACTAAGGATGAGGAGCTTGAAGTGGTAGTTAAAGCATTGATTGGTAGCGGTAAGAAACCTAAGTTCATTTATGCCATTCCGGATTTCCAGAATCCATCAGGTATCACAATGAATGTTAAGCAAAGGAAAGATGTTCTTGCAGTTGCTAAGAAATATGACTTGCTGGTTATTGAGGATAGCCCATACAGAGAACTTCGTTTTGATGGAGTTGAGATGCCTATGATGTACTCCATGGACAACGAAAGGGTTGTACTTATGGGGACATTTTCTAAGACATTCCTGCCTGGTTTCCGCCTTGGATGGATTATTGCTCCTACAAATATTCTTGAGAAACTAATTGTTGCAAAGCAATCAACTGACCTGTGCGCTCCTGTATTTGATCAGGCTGTAGCGGCCAGATATCTTGAGAAGGGCCTTTTTGATAAAAATCTTAAGAAAACGATTGATATGTACAGAGTTAAGAGAGACCATATGATCTCTTGCTTTGAAAAATATATGCCTGAAGGGGTTAAGTGGACAACACCGGAGGGTGGACTTTTCCTCTTTGTCACACTACCTGAAGGTTATGATTCAACTGAACTCTTCAATGTTGCAATAAAAGAGGATGTGGCGTTTGTTATAGGTGAGGCCTTCCACTGTGACGGATCAGGAAAGAATACCATGAGAATTAACTTCTCTTTCATGAATGAGGAGAGGACTGAAGAGGGGGTAAAGAGGCTCGCAAAGGCAATTGCCACTATGTTGGAAAAGGAGCCTAAACCAGAGACTCCTGCAACTTTCTAAATGAAGGTATAAAGGGTTTTGTCAAATTTGAGACCGGAGTCTTTGAACATTGTATCAAAGGCTCCGTTTTCTATTAAAACTTCTGGTGAACCTTCGGTAAATCGCTCATGGCCCATAAGCCAGATTTTATCACATAATTTAATGGCCAGCTGAAGATCATGTGTGGAGAAAATGATGCATCTGTTCTCTTCTTTGGTAAGCTTTGCGAGAAGTCTGGTAATTACAAGCTTATTCTCAATGTCAAGAAATGCTGTAGGCTCATCAAGAAGCATAATTCCACTCATCTGTACAAGAGCTCTTGCTATAGCAGCCCTTTGAAATTCACCATCGCTTAATTTGCTCGAATCTCTTGTTGCAAATCCCTCCAGTCCCACTCTGTTAAGAGTATCCATCACAAGTTTACTGTCTTCATTATTTGCCTCTCCCAGCCAGTTTGTGCGGTTAAAACAACCTGAGGATACCATGTCAAATACAGTAAGGTTTGCAGCTCTGGGGCTTTGTGAGGGCACAAATGATATCATAGATGATAGCTCCTTTTGAGTATAGTTTTTTATGCTCAGTGAGTCAACCGTTATATCACCTGACCGGTAGTGTTGAATTGATGCAATACTCTTTAGCAGCGTGCTTTTCCCTATGCCATTGGGACCAACAAGTGCCACCATCTCTCCTGAGTGGGCGTTTGCTGAGATCTCCCTGTATATCTCTCGGTCATATCCTAAAGAGAGGTTTTTAAGTATGAGATTTGAGGTGCTCATGCAAATTTGCTTTTCATAATGATGTAGAGAATAACAGGTACACCTATTAGGGCACTTACAGTATTAATCGGGATTACACCCGCCTGTCCCGGAAGCTGGGCAACCATATCGGTAAAAACCATTATTGCAGCACCTGTAAGAGCGGTGGCGGGTACTAATACTTTGTGGTCTGCATTCTTAAAGAAAAGTCTTGCTATATGCGGAACGGCTATTCCTATAAAACCGATGGGCCCGCAAAATGCTGTAACGCTTCCTGCAAGGAGAGTGGTTGCAATAAGAATTCTTCTTCTTGTCTTTTCAAGATTAAGACCAAGACTTTTTGCGTATGACTCTCCCTGCAGCAGTATGTTGAGTTCTTTGATGTTGTAAACAGACATTATTAGTCCAGGAATGACAAGCATTGACATTATCCAGATTTGCCCGGAAGTTAGTCCTGAGAAACTTCCCATTGTCCAGGTTACAAAAGCTTTTAGTTCAGAAGACGATGAGAAATACTGGATAAGAGTTATAATAGCGCTGGTTACGCTGCCAATCATTATTCCAAATATGAGTAGCGATGTGTTCTCCCTGAGTTTGTGAGAAACAAGAAGAATAAGGAGAGTTATACCTGCAGCACCTGCCCATGCTGCGGCTGCAATACCTAAATTAAAGAATATACTGCCGGCCAGTGTTACGCCGAATGCAGATGAACCCATGACAAAGAGGGCGACTCCAAGTCCTGCTCCTGAGCTTATTCCCAGAATAAAGGGATCAGCAAGAGGATTTCTGAAGAGAGTCTGCATTTGCAAACCGCAAACTGAGAGAGCTACTCCTGCTAGAAGAGCTGTTATAACTTTAGGAATTCTGAAGTTCCAAAGAATATCTGCTACATAATCAGGTGCAAATGTGCCTGTTAGGGAAGAAAATAGCTGGGATGGGGGGATAATTACAGACCCTAGAACAAGGTTGAGTATGGTAAGAAAGACAAGAGCCGTTGCTATTGCTATATAAATCTTAGAATATGATTTTCTGAAATTCAACTATCAATACCTCATTTTTTCAACGCGAAGATAGTGCAAAAAAATTGTTATTTTTGTGGCATCATTCAAAACCAAAAATATCACAGCGATGAGAAGAAAAATTGTTGCCGGCAACTGGAAAATGAACACCCTGCTGCCGGAGGGAGAGGTGCTTGTTAAACAGCTAGAGTTTCTTACAAAAGACCTGGAAACAGATGCAGAGATAATTATAGCTCCTCCTTTCACGCATCTTGCAGTTCTCGGAAAATATATAAAGGAGAATAAAATGAAGGTTGCACTTGCCGCTCAGAACTGCGCGGATCACGATAAAGGTGCATATACTGGTGAAGTTTCTGCCTCGATGTTGAGGAACCTTGGCTGTAAATATGTTATTCTTGGACACTCAGAAAGAAGAGAGTACTACGCTGAAAACAACGAAAGTCTGTATAAAAAGATAAATCTTGTCATAAATGAAGGTATGCAGCCCATCTTTTGTGTGGGGGAGAAACTGGAAGAGAGACAGGCAAATAGACATTTTGAAGTAGTTGCGCAGCAGATTAAAGATGTTCTTTACAGGCTAAGAGGTGTTGAGCTCGACAATGTAATTGTTGCGTATGAGCCGGTTTGGGCAATTGGAACAGGTATGACAGCAACCTCTGACCAAGCTGAGGAGATGCATGCTTATATAAGAAGAGTAATTGGAGATAAATTTGGAGACCACTCTGACAGAATCCCTATTCTTTATGGCGGAAGCTGCAAACCATCGAATGCTGCTGAGATTTTTTCTAAGGATGATGTAGATGGCGGCCTAATAGGAGGTGCTTCGCTTGATGCTAAGGATTTTGTAGAAATTGCTAAATCGTTCTGATGGATTACGTAGAGGTATCAATACATATTTATCCATTTACTGAAGAGAACTCGGAAATTGTTCTTTCTGTTATGCAGGATTTTGATTTTGAGAGTTTTTCAGTGGAGGAGCCTTATGTTAAAGGTTATATAAAGGCAGGGCTGTTCTGCGATAATATTCTAAAGTCTCTTAAAACAGCTCTTTCTGAATTTGAATTATTTAAGGTTTCAATTGGGCATTCATTTGTTAAAGGGGAGAATTGGAATGCTCTGTGGGAGTCCAATTTTTCACCGCTCGTTATTGATGATGTATGTACTGTAAAGGCAAGTTTTCACAAAGGACTTCCAGATACAAAATTCAATATTTTAATTGACCCTAAGATGGCTTTTGGAACCGGGCACCACCAGACAACTCATTTAATGGCCTCTAATCTGTTAAAGGTGGAGTTAGCAGGAAAAAGGGTTCTTGATATGGGATGTGGAACTGCAATTCTGGCAATCCTGGCCGCAAAGATGGGCGCAAATGAGGTAGTTGCTGTTGATAATGATCCTGATGCAGTTAATTCTGCGATTGAAAATTCTGAGAAAAATGGTGTCTCTTTAAAAGTAAAATCACTCCTTGGTGATGCAGAGGTAATACGGGGACTTGGTAAGTTCTCAATTGTCCTTGCAAATATCAACAGAAACATAGTAATCAACGATATGAGTGAGTATTCGGCCTCATTAGAGCCGGGAGGAGTGCTGCTTTTAAGTGGGTTTTACACTGCGGATGTGGAGTTGGTAAAACAGGCGGGAGAGCGAGCAGGACTCAAATTTATTTATTCAGAAAAGAGAGATGACTGGGCATTTATAAAGATGCTTTTGGAAGTTTAAAAAAATGTTTTACCTTTGCACTCCCCAAAGCGGGCATGGCGTAATTGGTAGCCGCGCCAGACTTAGGATCTGGTGCCGAAAGGCGTGGGGGTTCGAGTCCCTTTGCCCGCACTCAAAAGCAGATACCCATTGGGTGGTCTGCTTTGATTTTATAGAGATAATACAAAACAAAATAAACGATGAAAGTTACACAGAAACAAGCTGAAGATCTAACGCTTATGGTTTCTCTTACCATAGGAAACGATGATTATGCTCCCAAAATTAAGAAGATTCTTGGAGACTATCGCAGAAATGCAGACATCAAAGGTTTCCGCAAAGGTATGGCCCCTATGTCAATGATTGAGAAGATGCACGGTCAGTCTGCAATGGTAGATGCAGTAAACAATCTTATCTCAGACGGGTTGAATAACTTTATAAATGATAATAAACTTAACATCATAGGAGAGCCTCTTGCAAATGAGACTGAGCAGAAACCTGTAAGCTGGAAGGCTGGTGAAGATATGGAGTTTATCTTTGACATAGCACTGGCTCCTAAAGTTGAGCTTAACCTTACTGCTGAAGATAAAATAGTTTATTACGAAGCGGAGCTTTCTAAAGATGAGATTGCAAAGTACAAGAGCAATGTTTTGAGACAATTTGGACAACTTGGTGTTGTCGATTCAATAGGCGAGGAGGAGGACTTCATTATTGCTGACCTTATTCAGGGTGAGACAAGGGTTGAAGGTACTTATGTTGCACTTAGGTCGATTGAGGATAAAAAGATCAAGAAGCAGTTCATGGGTAAAAAGGCCGGTGATGAGTTTGACGTGGATGTTAACAAGGCCTTTGTAAATGAGGCAGACAGGGCTGCACTCCTGAAGGTTACTAAAGAGGAGCTTGCTTCTGTTGAGCCTATGTGGAAAATAGTTGTAAAGGAGGTAAAAAGATTTATCGAGCCTGAAATTAATCAGGAGCTGTTCAACAAAATGTTTGGCGAAGGTGTTGTAAACACTGTTGAGGAGTTTGAGGCAAAAATTGTTGAGAGAATGAGATCTGAGTATGCTCAGGAGAGCGATTACAGATTTATGCTTGATGCTCGTGATTATTTGATTGAAAAAGCTGCGATTGCTGTACCTGAAAAGTTTCTGAAGAGATGGTTATTTACTGCAAATGAAGGTAAATTTACAATGGAGGAGATTGAGAAGGACTTTGGTCTGTTTCTGAAAGATTTCCGCTGGCAGATGATCAGACAGTATTTTGTTAAGGAGCAGAAGCTGGAGACTAATCGTGAGGAGCTTGTGGCTCAGGCAAAGAATATCGCTGCTTATCAGTTTGCAATGTACGGGCTTCCAAATGTTCCTGAGGAGCAACTAAACCAGTACGCAGATTCACTTCTTTCAAATGAGAAAGAGGGCAGAAGAATTTTTGATAAAGTAGAGGAGGATAAAGTTATAGGATATGTAAGGTCTGTTGTAAAACTTGACAAAAAAAGCGTATCTGTTGACAAACTCCGTGAAATGACAAATTAATTTTAAAGAAATATGGCTACAGATTTTGAAAAATATGCTGTGCACCACAGAGGCATTAGCAGTCTCTCTCTGCACAGATTTAACTCAATAAGCAGCGCATACATCAATCCTACAATTATAGAGGAGAGACAACTAAATGTAGCTGCTATGGATGTCTTTTCACGTCTTATGATGGATAGAATTATCTTTCTGGGTGTACCTGTTACAGACGATGTAGCCAATATTATTCAGGCTCAGTTGCTATATCTTGACTCTACTGAGTCCAAGTCTGATATTCAGCTTTATATAAACTCTCCGGGTGGAAGTGTATATGCCGGTCTGGGTATTTATGACACTATGCAGCTGGTATCATCGGAAGTTGCTACAATTTGTACCGGTATGGCAGCCTCTATGTCTGCTATCTTATTGACTGCCGGAGCAAATGGCAAGAGGTCTGCTCTTCCTCACTCAAGGGTGATGATTCATCAACCAATGGGTGGAGCTGAAGGTCAGGCTAGTGATATAGAAATTACTGCCAGACAAATTGTTACGCTTAAGAAGGAGCTTTATGAAATTATTGCTCTTCACTCCGGCAAGACATTAAAGCAGATAGAGAAAGATGCAGACAGGGATTACTGGATGAATGCAACTGAAGCTAAGGCATACGGAATGATTGATGAAATTTTAATTAAAGCGAAGAAGTAGATGGCCTCTTCAAAATATACAGATTATTGCTCTTTTTGCGGAAGGGGGAAGGATGAGGTGGATGTGCTGATTGCCGGAGAGATTGCATCTATTTGCAACGAGTGTGCTCAACAGGCAATTGATTATACACGGGAGGCGATGTCGGCAAAAAGGAAAAAAAACAAACCAGCTCAGAATCTGTTACTGAAGCCAAAAGAGATTACTGCTTTCCTTGACGACTATGTTATAGGCCAGGATGAGGCAAAAA
>CAZPRX010000035.1:0-9722 GCA_964588835.1 uncultured Muribaculaceae bacterium | reverse complement strand
AAAGCCTGAAGAATTGACTGCCTTATCCACCAAACCGCATAAGATATGAACTTGAAACCTCTGGTCTCCTCAAATTTCTCAGCAGCTTTTATTAAGCCGAGATTCCCCTCATTTATTAAATCAGGCAAACTAAGTCCCTGGTTTTGATACTGTTTTGCAACAGAAACCACAAAACGAAGATTGGCCCTGGTTAATTTTTCCAAGGCCTCTTGATCTCCCTTTCTTATTCTTTGTGCTAATTCTACTTCATCTTCAACAGTTATCAACTCCTCTCTGCCAATCTCTTGTAAATATTTGTCTAAAGAGGCACTCTCTCTGTTTGTAATTGATTTTGTAATCTTAAGTTGTCTCATGTATACATATTATCTTGCAAAGCTATAAAAAATTGAGAGAAGCAGCAAAATTTAAAGTCCCATACCATAATAAACCACTGTTCCATCAGGATAAACACCCTCTATTAATAGTGACCTTCTGCTTACCTGAGCAATTGATTCTATTTCTGATGGCTTTGAAACCGGGGTTTGATTTATATAAGTAATAATAAACCCTTTTCTTATTCCTGTCGTTTTGAACTTACCGTTCGCAACGGCAACCACTTCTACCCCATGTTTGAGAGACAATTGCGTCAGTTTATCCTTCGATGCTTCTTTTAGCTCTGCTCCAAATAACTTAAACAAACCACCTGCACTATCTGCAATTATCTCACTCTCTCCTGGTTTACTCTTAAGAACAACTAAAAGTTCAATTTGTTTACCAGCTCTTATAAGTCTTAAATTCACTCTATCCTTTGGTCTGAACTTACTAATTTGTTCCTGAACAGCCGGTCCTGAATTAACGTTTACGCCATTAATAGCTGTTAGGACATCTCCTTCTCTTACACCAGCTATCTCTGCGGCTCCTCCCCTAACTACTTCTGCAATATAAACACCCAAAGTCCCTGATAAACCTTTCTCCTTTGCCAAATCGCCATCAATATCCTGCATTGATACGCCAAGGAGTGCTCGTTGAACTGTCCCAAAATCAATCAAGTCCTCAACTACTTTCTTTGCAATTGATGATGGTACTGCAAAAGAGTAGCCAGTGTATGAGCCGGTTCTTGATGCAATTGCAGTATTAATACCTACAAGTTGGCCTCTTGTATTAACAAGTGCTCCGCCGCTATTTCCCGGATTAACAGCAGCATCGGTCTGAATAAATGATTCTATTTTAAACTCTTCACCCGTTGAAGGCATACTTCTTGCCTTAGCACTTACTATGCCCGCAGTAATAGTTGATCGTAAATTATATGGATTACCTATTGCAATTACCCACTCTCCAAGTCTTAATGAATCAGAATCACCAAAAGTTAAATAAGGAAGGTTGTTTTCGTTAATCTTTAGAAGAGCAATATCTGTAACAGGGTCTTTACCTATTAGTTTTGCTTTGTACGATTTGTTATCGTCCAGTGTAACGAGCATATCATCTGCACCATCGATAACGTGGTTGTTAGTAATTATATATCCATCTGATGTAATAATAACACCTGAACCAGAGTTTACCTGATTTCTGGGAGACATACCAGGATTCCCGTATCCAAAAAAGAAATCATAAATTGTATAAGGCTGTTCAATCCCTTTTTTAGTTACCTTAACATGAACTACTGCCTTCACCGATGTTTCTGCTGCGTAAGTAAAATCTGGGTACAATTGGTCAGAAAGAGTCACTTTGTGTATGGGAAAATCACCTCCTCTTTCATTTTTATCTCCACCATCTTTGTCTGTTAGTTTAACAACTGCAAATGCTGTAAGGCTGCTTACAAGTGCCGTAGCTAATAAATAAACAAATACTTTTTTCATATAAATTTCATTTTTAATACAGGAAAATCAAATTATATGCCATAACTATTTTTTATTATCTTTGTTCAAAATTGAAAAAATATGAAATTCGTTGTATCTAGCACTGAACTTCTTGCAAGACTTCAATCAGTTACCAGAGTAATATCGTCAAAAAATTCACTTCCTATTCTTGACAATTTCCTCTTTGTACTCCAAGATGGCACATTATCTATAACAGCATCAGATCTTGAAACCACTCTAAAGACAAGTATGAATATTGAGAATGTTTTTGAAGAGGGAGAAATTACAGTTCCTGCAAAACTTCTGGTTGACTCTCTTCGCGAATTTGCGGATCAACCACTTGAATTTAAAACTAATGATAATCAATTAATTCTTGACATAACCTGGGCTACCGGAAATGCTAAACTTCCCTATACAACAGCTGAGGATTACCCGGCTATCCCGGAACTTGAAGATAATTGTACTACAATTGCAATTAACTCTCGTACACTGCTTGAGGGAATAAACAGAACTCTATATGCTACAGCAGAAGAAGAGCTAAGACCTGTTATGAACGGAATCTATTTTGACATTGATGACTCAAGTTCAACACTTGTAGCTTCAGATGCTCATAAGCTTGTATGTTACACAAGACATGACATAAAGTCAGATAATAAATCCTCATTTATTCTGCCAAAGAAACCATCTTCAGTACTAAAAAATATCCTAAGTAAAGGTGATGAAGATGTAATTATAAAATTTGACGCCAGAAACGCAACATTTGTTTTTGAATCTTTTAATTTAGTTTGCAGACTGGTGGAGGGTAATTATCCCGCGTACAAATCTGTAATTCCTAAGAACAACACAAATAAATTAGTAATTAACAGACTTGATTTCTTAAACTCTGCACGGAGAGTTGCTGTTTGTTCAAATCAAGCCAGCAGTCAGGTTAGGTTAAAGTTAACTTACAATACTTTGACTTTGTCTGCACAAGACCTTGACTTCTCAATCTCTGCTAACGAAAACCTTATCTGTCAATATGAAGGCGATAACATGGAGATTGCATTCAAATCTACATTTCTGATAGAGATTCTAACAAACTTACCTTACACAGATATATCTCTGGAATTGTCTGAGCCATCAAGAGCAGCATTGATCTTAGCAGCCGGACCAGTAGACCCTCAAGAAGAGATTCTTGCACTTCTCATGCCGATGATGGTTAATGCCTAACAGACCCCTAAATGAAGATTGATTTAAAGAACCCAATAATTTTTTTTGATATTGAAAGTACTGGACTTAATATTGCCTCAGACAGGATTGTTGAGCTTAGTGCTTTAAAAGTATTTCCAAACGGTGATCAGGAGCTCAAAACCCGAAGGCTTAATCCCACTATTCCAATTTCTCCGGAAGCTCAGTCCGTTCACGGAATTTCTGACGAAGATGTTAAAGATTGTCCAACTTTCAAAGAAGTAGCTAAAAGTTTAGCTACTTGGATGAAGGGTTGTGATTTTGCCGGTTACAACTCTATTAAGTTTGACGTACCTATGCTCGCAGAGGAGTTTCTGAGAGCCGGAATAGATTTTGATTTTCGTAAAAGAAAACTTGTTGATGTTCAAGTAATATTCCACAAAATGGAGCAGCGAACTCTCTCTGCAGCATTCAAATTTTATTGTAATAAAAATTTGGATAATGCACACTCAGCAGAGGCAGACACTGTTGCTACATTCGAGATTTTAGAGTCTCAACTTGACATGTATTCAGACACACTTGAAAACAGCGTTGATTTTTTGTCAAAATTCTCTACCAGAAGTAATTCATTAGATTACGCAGGAAGAATTGTGCTTAATGAAAAGGATATTCCAGTATTCAATTTTGGGAAACATAAAGGGAAGCCAGTTTTTGACATATTCAAAAACGAACAAAGTTATTATGACTGGATGATGAAAGGAGACTTTACGCTTGATACAAAACAAGTCCTTACCAGATTGTATTATGAATTTGTTCATCCTAAATAAAACAAACAGTAAGTTCTATTATAAACCGGATACAACTTTTTGCAAGGAGAGCGATGATTTCTACATCCCAGGCAACGTCCATTCGTTAAAAATTCAACCCGGAATAGCTGTAAGAATTGTTAAAAGCGGTAAATATATCTCTAGCAAATTCGCTGACAGATATTACCGAAGCATCAGTTTTGCCGCAAATATTTTTCACAGTAACTTGCTTAATCCTTCAATTCAAATTGAAGATCTGGCACATTTTTCATCCCTTGAAAGAAGCTTATACTTAATAGATAAACAAATAGATATTTCAGATTTAATTAGATATAAAAACCTATCCTTGTATAACGATAGTAAAACAATTGAAATGAATCTAGGTACAGATTTGAATTATGTACTTAATATGGCAGTTGAGAAAATATCTTCTGTTTTCTCTCTTAAAAGTGGTGATTCAATTATTGTTGTTGAAGACTCTTCTACAGAAATCAAACGTGGAGATATAATTAAACTAACTATAGGAGATAGCAATGAGAATTATGTTAAGCTCCTTGACTTCTCAATTAAATAGGCAGCAGACCTTCCTGCAAGATGGCCTGTTGAGAAAGCAATTTGCAAATTGTAGCCACCCGTGTCACCATCTAAATCTATAACCTCTCCCGCGAAAAATAGATTTTTTATTTTCCTTGAAGCCATAGACTTAGGAATCAACTCGTCTAAAGAGACTCCTCCAGCTGTCACCACACATCTTTCAAATCCAGTGAAAGAAGAGATGTCAATCTTCCAATTTTTTATCAACTCTACAACTTTGTTAATTTCTCCTGGTAAAGATTTTGACAGAATCTTTGATTTTCCCATCTTCAATTCATCAGTGAATTCTGATATTAGCTGATTAGGAAGTAGTCTCTTAAGTAAGGCATTCAAATACATTTTGTTACTGTCTCCAAACTCTCTGTCAATTCTATTAACTAACTGACTGAAAGTCAGAGAAGGTTTTAAATCAACAAAAAGAGAGACTTTATTTCCATCTGACAAAGCTTTTACCGCTTTTCTACTTATTTTTAAGCCGATTGGACCCTCAAAACCATTATTGGTGAATTCTGCATCACCAAACTCTTCTTGTACGACATCTTTTCCAACTACCAATTTAACATGAATGTTTTTTAGCAATAATTTCTGAAGGTCTAAATTATAATTAACAGGTTTTAAAGCTGTTAATGACGGCAATGTTTTAGTACAGCTTATTCCACATTGTTCAGCAATTACATGCCCATCTCCCGTTGAACCGGTGAGAGGATATGATAATCCGCCGGTTGCTACAATTAAAGCGGATGTTTTAATAACAGCAGATCCTCTGGGAGAGTCATATTTAACTTCAATAATTTGACCATCCTTAATTGTAGTATGGGAAAGTCTGGAGTTTGTTTCTAACTGAACGCCCTGATCATTAATCCTATTTAATAATGCATTAACAACATCTTGAGATTTCCCTGATGACGGGTACACTCTGTCACCCCTTTCAAGTGATGTTTCAAGGCCTAATTCATTAAATAATTCTATCAATTTTATGTTAGAGAAAGACTTAAATGCTGATTTAAAAAAATTGGAATTTGGGTAAACATGTTTTGAAAATTCATCCCAATCTTTTGTATTTGTAATATTACATCTTCCTTTTCCGGTAATGAGTATTTTTCGCCCCGGACGCTCCATCTTTTCAAGTAAAAGAACCTTCATGCCCTTTTCAGCTGCTGCGATTGAGGCCATTAAACCTGATGCACCTGCACCCGCGACTACTATGTCAAATTCGTTCATACTGCAAAGAAAACTAATTATTAGTAACTTTGAACAAATTTAAACTTCATGAAATATATTTTCATATTATTAGCTTATGCCCTGTTCCTTTTATCATCATGTTTAGGAGTTAATGAAAATATCTCTCCGTCAAAGAGTGGTCCTGGTTGTGAATATGCTTCATACTTTGGAATTATTAAAGAATCGGACACTACTAAGATACAGATTAAGAGTTATTCTAAATCTACTAATAGTGACAATTCAAACTGGATATTCCTCCCTGCAGGAATCGATTACAATAGAATAGTTTGTATGTCTACAAGTCATATCTCTTACATTGAAGCACTTGGCAAAACATCCAGAATTGTAGGTGTATCCGGAGGTCAATATATCTCCAGCGACATTATAAGAAAAGGCCTTTCTGAAGGTACTATAGCCGATATTGGCTACGAAGGTTCTCTTAATTATGAACTCCTGTTGTCCCTGAGACCAGATCTTGTATTAACCTATGGTATTGAAGGTGAGAATAACCAGTATATAGAGAAGATTAAACAATTTGGAATTAATGTTATTTCGTTAGGAGATTATTTAGAAAACCATCCACTCGGAAAATTGGAATACATCAAACTATTTGGCCACTTACTTAATAAAAAGGATGTTGCAGATTCCATATACAATGAGACTAAAAGCAGATATCTAGAACTTACTAAAACAGTCAAAAAAATCAGGAAAACAAAGGTTTTAATTAACGCTCCATGGAAGGAGGCTTGGTACATTCCGGGAAAAGAGAGTTATATGAATTTACTTGTGGAAGACGCCGGCGGGATTATTCTTGGTGCCTCAGAAAACCAATCATATACTAAACCTTACAGTATTGAAGAGGTCTTTATTTTATCAAGAGATGCCGAAGTGTGGATTAATCCAAATGCAATTTCTTCAATGAAAGAACTATTAAATTCCACTCCACTCTTTAATAAAATTTCTCCAGTGATTAACATGAGGGTTTTCAATAATATTAAACTAAGTACACCTGGTGGAGGAAGTCAATTTTGGGAAAGTGGTGTCATGGAACCCGATATTATACTTAAGGACTTAATCTCGATACTTCACCCAAATCTCTTTATAAATTATTCAACAAAATATTATATGCAGCTAAGGTGAAAAATGAACAAAGCATCCTGAATTGCTTCAGGATGCTTTAAATATAAATTAAAAAACGAATACTATTTTAATAAACAGATGGTTTCTCCTCTCCGGAAACAACGGCTAAACCATTCATAGCTAATGCTGCCATCTCATCTTCTCCTGGATAAATTTTCACAGGTGCAATAAATGATACCATCTCGGATATCTTCTCCATAAGTTTAGTATTGTATGCAATTCCCCCAGTTAGAAGAATAGCGTCAACCTTACCAGAAAGTACAGCAGCACCTGCTCCTATTCCTTTGGCCACATTATACCCAAAAGCATCAGAAATTAGAGTAAATTTCTCATCACCATCTGAGACTTTCTTTTCAACTTCGTTGAATGAATTTGTTCCAAGATGGGCAACAAGCCCTCCCTCTCCAGTTATCATCTTTTTAATTTGAGAAAAAGAATATTTCCCTGAGAAGCAGAGTTCAGCTAAAGCCAATGCAGGAAGAGTTCCGGACCTCTCTGGAGAAAACGGACCTTCACCATTAAGGGCATTATTTACATCTATAACCCTGCCACCTTTATGAACTCCGACTGATACGCCACCACCTAAGTGAACAACAATAAGGTTAAGGCTTTCGTATTTTTTCCCTTCAGAGTTGGCATACATCTTAGCAATTGCCTTTTGATTAAGGGCATGAAAAATTGAAACCCGGGGTAAAAGCGGGTGTCCGCTAATTCTTGCAACTGGTTCAAGTTCATCCACAACTACCGGATCTGCAATATACGCCTTGCATCCCTTTGACTCTTTTGCAAGATTGGAAGCAATAAGCCCACCCAGGTTACTTGCGTGCTCCCCTGACACACCATTAGTTAGGTCTTCAATCATCTTGTCATTTACTTCATAAATGCCAGATTCAATAGGCCTCAGCAACCCTCCTCTTCCCACAATAACTGAAAGTTCATTCAAAGAGATGCTGTTATCTAAAAGTGCTTTTATAATTGCATTTTTTCTAAATTCATATTGATCAGATATTTTTTCATATTGAGATAACTCATCACTAGAGTGTCTAAGGGTATGAGTAAATATCTGATTATGGTTTTCAAAAACAGCAATTTTTGTGGAGGTTGATCCTGGATTGATAGCTAATATTTTATATCCCATATCTGATTATTTAGCAGTTAAAGCTGCGAGTGCTATTGAATTCAGCTTTGTATCTATACTGTCCGCCCTGCTCGAAAGCACACACGGAGCCTTGGCTCCTGCTACAATAGCTGCCTGTCTGCTTCCTACACATAATTGTGAGTTAACTTTATAGAATACATTTGCAGATTCAAGGTTAGGGAATACAAGACAGTCGGCATCTCCGGCAACAGGACTAACCAATTTTTTTACGGCACAAGCTTCGGCTGAAACAGCAACATCTAGTGCAAGAGGTCCGTCTACGAAGCATCCGGAAATCTGTCCTCTGTCTGCCATTTTTGAAATAATAGCTGCATCTACACATGCCTGCATACCCGGTAACATCTGCTCAGTTGCAGCGATTAGCGCAACTTTAGGTTTTTGAATTCCAAGTGCGTGAGCAGTTTTTACAACGTAGTTTGTTATTGCGACTTTCTGAGCAAGATCTGGTGCAGGAATAACAGCAATGTCTCCTAATACGAGTAATTTATGATACTGTGTATTTGACATCACAGTCACATGGCTTAGCACAGCTTTTGGGGGAAGAAGGCCACGTTCCTTATTTAGAATAGCACGCATGTACTTATCAGTACTACACAAGCCCTTCATCAGTATATCACCTTCACCTGAGTTAACAAGATCAACTGCCATAGAGACGGCCTTTAGCTCGTCATCATTTGGTACAATACGAAAAATTGACGGGTCAATTTTCTCATTAGCACATACCTGACGGATCATTTTTTCGTCTCCAACAAGAGTTGCGTCTACTATACCAGCTTCAACAGCTAATTTAACGGCATTAATAGTGTGATCATCTACCGCCCAGGCTGCTACTAATCTTTTTTTGGGCCTGGATCTCAGTTTATCGTAAATCTGTTCAAATGTGGTAATCATATGATTATATTATAATTAAAATGTTTAGACAAGTTTCATTGTGTCTTGAGCTATTACAAGTTCTTCGTTTGTAGTAACTGTTGCCATCTTTACTTTTGATGATATTTTTGTAAGTATAACATCTTTACCTCTTACTCCGTCATTTGCATTTTTATCAAATTCAACGCCAAGATATTCTAGATGTGTACCTACCATTTCTCTTATGTGAGGATCATTTTCTCCAATTCCTCCGGTAAAGACAATTAAATCACATCCATTCATAACGGCTGTGTAAGATCCGATATACTTAAGCACACGGTAGTAGAGTAAGTTTAGTGTTAAAATCGCTCTCTTATCTCCCTGTGCTGCTGCATTTTCTATATCTCTGGCATCAGATGATTTTCCAAAGACACCTAAGAACCCGCTTTTCTTATTGAGCAGTGAGTTAATTCCTGCAGCATCAAGTTTCTCTCTCTCCATAATGTAAGAAATAATACCAGCATCCAAATCGCCGCTTCTGGTTCCCATAATTAAACCCTCAAGCGGGGTGAAGCCCATAGAAGTATCAAGTGATATACCGTTTTTAATAGCAGTTATTGAACTTCCGTTACCTAAATGGCAAGTAATTACCTTAGATTTTTCAAATTCAAGACCTGCGAGATCACATGCTTTTTTTGCTACAAATTTATGGCTTGTACCGTGAAAACCATATCTTCTGATTTTATGCTGAGTATAGTATTCGTAAGGTATTGCATACATATATGCATAATCAGGCATTGTCTGGTGAAATGATGTGTCAAATACTGCTACCTGAGGGACTTTTGGCATTAGAGTTTTAACAGCTTCAATTCCTAGTAAATTTGCCGGATTGTGAAGTGGAGCAAGTTCACACAATTGTTTAATTCCTTCAATTACTTTATCATCAATAAG
>CAZPRX010000034.1:0-9874 GCA_964588835.1 uncultured Muribaculaceae bacterium | reverse complement strand
CTCTCTGCCGACTATTCACAAATTGAGCTGAGGCTTATGGCACACATGAGCGGAGATCCTGATTTCATTGAGGCCTTCAGACAGGGAGAGGACATCCACTCGGCAACGGCCTCAAAAATATTTGGAGTCCCCATTGGAGAGCTCACTAAGGAGCAAAGAGGCAGAGCTAAAACCGCTAACTTTGGCATTATTTACGGGATATCATCGTTTGGGCTTTCACAGAGGTTGAATATTCCAAGATCTGAATCAAAGCAACTTATTGAAGATTACTTCAAAAGCTACCCCATGGTTAAGGGGTATATGAACGGAATGACGGATAAAGCAAAGAGAGACGGATATGTAAGTACACTATACGGCAGAAAGAGGTTTTTACCGGATATAAACTCTAAGAATCCTGTTGTACGGGGCCTCGCGGAGAGAAATGCAGTAAATGCACCTATTCAGGGCAGTGCCGCAGATATTATTAAAGTAGCTATGGTTCGTCTGTTTAAAAGAGTTAATGAAGAGGGCTTTAAAAGTCACATGGTCCTACAGGTGCACGACGAACTTGTATTTGATGTCTTCCCCGGTGAGGAGCAAAGATTATCAAAAGTAGTAAAAGAGGAGATGGAGAGGGTAATAGAGTTGTCTGTACCTCTCACAGTTGAGTGTCAATATGGAGAAAACTGGCTTGAAGCACATTGAGGAGATGCCGGACAGGGATCTGGCTAAATTGTCATGCTCCGGCAGCGAGGAGGCCTCCCGGGAACTGGTCAAGAGATATGGTGATAGAATAAGAAATCACATCCAGACTCTTGTTCCGGACATCCGTGATGCCGAGGATCTCTCCCAGGAGGTTTTCGCCAAGGCATTCCAGATGATAGGAAGCTATGACCCTCAGTACGCATTTTCTACATGGATATATACAATAGCCAGAAACAGCAGCATAGATTTTGTGAGAAAACACAGAATAAGTGCGAGGCCTCTGGACTACACTGATGGCGGTGAGGAGAATACGGGAGCTGAAAATTGGGTCCCCAGTCCGGAAGAGCATCTGATATTTGAACAGGAGATTGAAAAAATAAAAAAGGCTATAGACAGTCTGCCGGAAATGTACAGAATTGTTGCACACATGAGATTTGTACATGAGTATGCATATGAAGAGATGGCAAAAGAGCTCGGTTTGTCATTAGGAACTGTAAAAACCAGAATAAGAAGAGCTAAAGAGAGATTACAAAAAGATGGAAAACTTAATATTCAACTACTTCCCTGATCTTAATGAGAGACAGAGAGAGCAGGTAAAACTGCTTCTTCCTCTATACCGGGAGTGGAATTCAAAAATAAATGTAGTATCAAGAAAAGATATTGAGAATCTCAATCTTCATCATGTACTCCATTCGCTGGCCATCGCCAGGGTATTTAATCCTCCCGCCGGGAGCAGAATCCTTGACGTGGGTACAGGCGGAGGATTTCCAGGAATCCCACTGGCAATAATGTTTCCTGAATCACATTTTACCCTTTGTGACTCAATAGGAAAGAAAATCTTGGTAGCAGAAAGTGTAGCAAAAGAGATAGGTCTTACTAACGTTACCACTCTTAACAAAAGGGCAGAAAGTGCAGGAGGTGAGTTTGACTTTGTAGTATCAAGGGCAGTGACAGAACTTAAGAACTTTTTACCTTGGGTATGGGGACAAATCAAACCGGGGGAGAGAGGCGGAGCCCAGTCAGGAATTTATTATCTCAAGGGTGGAAATCTAACCAATGAATTGGATGAGGCATCTAAAAGAATGAAGATTCCGGCATATAAAATACAAGAGTACGAGATACACAAGTGGTTTAGCGAGCCTTTTTTTGAAGAAAAAAAGGTAATATTCATAAAACGATAAAACAAATATTTGCGTTTAAAAACATTTTATTTATCTTTGCACTCCCTTTTGCGAATATAATAATAGTAGAAAATATATCATGAAACGCACTTTTCAACCATCAATACGCAAACGCCGCAATAAACACGGCTTTCGTGAGCGCATGTCAACACCTAACGGCCGCAGGGTACTTGCTGCACGCCGTCGTCGTGGACGCAAAAAACTGACAGTGTCATCTGAAGATCGTTTCTAATCTTGACGTGACATAAAATAGATTCACAAAAGGAGGCTGGTAAAGGCCTCTTTTTTGTTATATTTGCTCCTCAAAGAAATATCAAAATGGCTAGAAGAGTAGGATTAGAAGAGGCTCTCTCACTGTACGAAAGCATGGATTTGAACATGTTATCAAAACTTGCTACAGATGTCAGGGAGGAGATAAATGGAAAAAACGTATTCTATAATAGAAACTTTCACCTGGAGCCAAGTAATGTTTGCATACACAGATGCACCTTCTGCTCATACAGACGGGAAAGTGATCAGGAATCAGGCTCTTGGTCAATGGATATGGAGCAGATAAAAGAGTATTGCAAAGAGAAGTACAAAAACGGAGAGACCGAGGTTCATATAGTAGGCAGTGTTCACCCAGACAGAGACTTTAACTACTACATGGATATTGTGGAGACAGTTAGGAGAGAGCTGCCCAAATCCGTCACTATTAAAGCTTATACTGCCGTAGAGATAGATGATATGACCAAATCATCCGGGCTCTCCCCTAAAGAGGTGCTGCAACAACTTAAAGACAAAGGTGTCGAGCTGCTGCCTGGTGGAGGTGCAGAGATATTCAATCCTAAGATAAGAGACCAGATATGCCCTGATAAAACAGAAGGGAAGAGATGGCTGGAGATCCACAGAGATGCTCATAAACTAGGGATGAGGACAAATTGCACAATGCTTTTTGGACACATAGAGAGCAGGAGAGACAGAATTGAGCATTTGCTTGCTCTGAGAGAGCTGCAGGATGAGACAGGCGGATTTGACGCCTTCATTCCGCTACTGTTTAAACCGGCTAACAACCCTCTCTCCCATCTTGGAGAAGTTAATATCATTGAGGTACTAAAAACTTTTGCTATATCCAGAATTGTTCTCGACAACATCCCTCACATTAAGTCATACTGGCCTATGCTGGGAAAAGAGATGTGTCAGCTGGCGCTTCTGTATGGAGCAGACGATATGGACGGCACAATTAACGATTCAACTAAAATTTACAGTCTGGCCGGCTCAACAGAGAAGAATCCTCAGATGACTACCGGGGATCTGGAAAGACTCGCATCTGAAGCGGGATATGTTGCAGTGGAGAGAGACAGCTACTACAACATTATTACAAAAAAATCATAATTTTGTCCAATAATCATCAAAAAATGAAAAATAAAGGAGATGACAAACCCTGGTACAAAGGGTGGTTTATGATGGAAGTATACAAGATGGCCGCTCTTATACTGGCTTTCCTTGTGGTTACAGTAATCCTTTTAAACGTCATTACCAGACATAACAAGGAGCAAGAGGTTCCGGACTTTACAAGGATGACCGTGGAAGAGGCCTCAAAAATGGCAGATGATAGTAATTTAAGGCTTGAGGTCTCTGACTCTGTCTTTCTCCCGAGAATGGGAAGAGGAGAGATTTTCAGACAGAATCCTCCTGCCGGAAATAAAGTAAAAAAGAACAGACGTATTCTTCTTACTATTAACTCTCTTCAGCCAAAAAAGGTGGCAATGCCTTCTGTTACAGGCTACTCTTTGCGTCAGGCAAAGGCTGAGCTAGCTTCAAGACAGCTTAGAGTAGGCAGGCTTTTTTATGTAAGTGACATGGCTACCAATAATGTCCTTGATCAACGGTATAATGGTAAAAGTGTTGCTCCCGGAACTATGATAGAGACAGAGAGCGAGATTGATCTTGAAGTGGGAATAAGCAGTGAAGAGGAGCGTACTTTTATTCCTGATGTAACTGCTTTGCCTGTTGCAACTGCAAAAGATATCCTTATTGATAATTCTCTTAACATTTCCAGACTTAAGTACGATAGTTCCGTCAAGAATTATTCAGACTCAATTTCTGGTTTTGTAATCAGGCAGGATCCTGAGGCATCCCAATCAACACCCAGGTCTCTGGGTTCTTCAGTTGAGCTTACAATTAGTGTTAACAAAAATCTTATAGATAGTCTTAAGAACAGAAAAGAGAGGTAGTATGATAAATGGAGAGATGGATAATGAACTGGATGCAGATATCGATATTGACGAGATAGGTGATGATGAAGAGTCGGGAGGTTCATTTGAGCACTTTCGCTATATAGCAGACAAAGGGCAAAGCAGTATAAGGGTGGACAAATACATAACCTCCCGCATGGAGAAGACCTCCAGGCACAGGATTCAACTTGCAATTGCTGCCGGATATGTTCTTGTCAATGACAAAGTTGTCAAGGCTAACTACATGGTAAAACCTAATGACGTTATCCGTATTGTACTCCCGTACAAACGGAAAGGGATGGAGGTGAAGCCAGAGAATATCCCACTCGATGTGGTATATGAAGATGCCTCTCTGCTTGTATTGAACAAACCTGCAGGATTGGTAGTTCACCCCGGTCACGGACACTTTTCCGGAACCTTGGTTAACGCTCTGGCATACCATCTGGGAATTTCACAAGAGGCAGATGCCCCTGACGAAAGGATGGGCGTGCTGGTCCACAGGATTGACAAAAATACATCGGGATTGCTTATTATAGCGAAGGACGACGAATCTCAGCTCTATCTGGCAAAGCAATTCTTTGACCACACTATTGAAAGAAAATATATCGCACTGGTTTGGGGTAATTTAAAAGAGAACTCCGGTACCATAACTGGCAATATTGCAAGAGATCCGAACAACAGACTTAAGTTTAAAGTGTTTCCGGACGGAGAAACAGGAAAGCATGCAGTTACTCACTACAAAGTGATTGAAAGATTTGGTTACACAACACTTGTTGAATGTGAGCTTGAGACCGGCAGAACTCATCAGATCAGGGTTCATATGGACTGGCTTGGCCATCCCCTCTTCAACGACGATAGATACGGAGGTGATAAAATACTAAAAGGCACTATGTATGCAAAATACAAAAAATTCATAGACAACTGCTTTGAACTTCTTCCAAGACATGCCCTTCACGCTAAGACTCTAGGCTTTAAACACCCTAAAACAAAAGAGAACCTCTTTTTTGAAAAAGAGATTCCCTCAGATATGATTTCAGTAATTGAGAAGTGGAGAGCCTATTCAGCCAACCGTTAGCGGTGGAATCTTCCTCCACCCATTCCACTTCCTCTCATCGGTTGACTACCACCCTTCTGACCTCCAAAATTTCCAAATCTCCAGGTGAAGCTCAGCATAAAGTACTGCTGAAGCGTATTGTTTTGTACATCTTCAATATAGTTATCTGTTGTTGTTCTCCACACACTCTTTGATTCATTTAGTATGTCAAATACCTTAAGTCTTAAGGTTGCTGAGTTCTTGAAGAGCAACTTTGAAATCTCAGCGTTCCAGACCATGGCAGGATCATTATAGCCTTCGCCATAACCAATGTAAAAATTATAATCCATATCAGTAGCAAGGTTAAATCCTGCAGGAAGAGTCCAGTTCACAGAACCATTAATAGCATTGTTCCATGTTGCCGGTTTTTCAGTTTGTTGTATAGTATACCATGCATAATTGTACCTTACTCGTCCGCCAACACTTACTTCCAGTTTCTCACCCCTGTACATAAATCTCAACATTTCACTTATGGAGAGAGTTGTTGTATATCCTTTTTGAAGTGTCTCAAGTGTTCTTCCTGAGAAACTTACTCCTTTGTTGACACCTGCATTCGTAAAGTTCATCACTGAAAACTTTGACTTCTTTATAGGTGTGTTGTACATTAAGTTAGCATTTATATTAAATGAACCAGATGCATTTACAGGCATTGTATATTGAACTCCGGACTCATCATACCACCTCTGAGTCACTATCCTGTCCTGTGTATAATTCGCTCTTAATCCTGCATCAATCGTACGGAAAGTCTCCCTCTTTGTATCTCTGTAATTTGCATTCAAAGAGTGCTCAAATTCGGGGAGCAGGTTTGGATTACCAGTAGGTATCAAAAGAGGATTTGAGTTATCAATTACAGGTTGAAGCTGGTTGATAGATGGCTGTCTTGTTCTTCCGGTATACCTGAGTCTTAAATTTCTGGTGTCAGTGAATTTAAGATCCAATTGTGCAGAAGGAGCAAAGTTTACAACAGACCTGTTAATTACAGTACCGTCACTTCTGACGCTTTTCATTAAAGATGGCTGAGCATTCACTCCTAGAACATAACTGTACTTCTCCTCATTCTTTCTCAAATTAACTTCAGCCCTGTGATTTACGAAAATATTCTCAAAATAATTTGTGTACAAAGGGTCAATAACATCATAGTCATCGCCAATTCCCTTATTGTATACCTTTTTGTCTGAATTTGAGTATCTGTAACCAAATCTGTAAGCCAGCTCCATATAGTAGTTCTTCCCAAGTGGCTCAGTATATGATGCTCTGGCAGAAATATCATAAGACTTCGAATCTGTAGTGAATCTCTGGTCAACTATTGAAGAGTCAGTATCATTACCAATAATAGTTCTTGAAGTATTAACCCCGTTGAAGAGCTCATTATTTGAGAACTCCATATCCATATTCAAAGAGAATGTCCTGCCTGGTTTAGTGAACCTGTGCCTAAGCAAAAGATCTCCTTCAAAACTCTGGGCACTATTCTCTCCCCTTGATATACTGCTACCTTCGTTAATTCTCACACCGCTTCCACCTTTTGTCCAGAAATCGCGGGTATCTTCAAAAGATCCCTTTGTAATGCTGACGTTTGGTCTGAAGAGTATTGAGGTTCTGTCATTAAACTTATATTCAATATTTAGGGCAGCCCGGTGACCATCAGAAAAACTATTTGATATGGTCTCCTCCGAGTAATCAAAAGTACTGTCTTTCAGAAAATTCTGACGAAATGTTTTGTTTTCCTGCAATCTGTCGCTGCCGCTGTAAAGGTAGTTGCCTCCTATCTTTAGTTTTCCGTCATTAAAATCCTTGTTAGCGTTTACGCCACCCATCCATGATGTTGTGAGCCCGCTACCTCCAAATCTCATTGTTGCGCCACCCATTCTTATCATTGAGCCACCCATTCCTGATGAGTTACGCATAGCGGCCATCATACCTCCGGCAATATCTGAAAAACCCCTGTTGTTTGTGTTGTTGATATTGGCTACAGCAGTAAGCTGGCTCGTCTTGGTAAAGTTCCCCACCATTCCTGCAGCCTGATACCTCTCCTCTGTTCCATAACCGGCTGATACATTGCCAAACCAACCATTCATCATTCCAGGTCTGATGCTTAAATCTAACACCGTCTCCTCCTCACCATCATCAATGCCTGTAAACTGAGCCTGCTCAGATTTCTTCTCAACAACCTTAACTTTCTCAATAATTTTTGCAGGAAGATTTTTTGTGGCCAGCTGAGGATCATTCAGGAAGAAAGCCTTACCGTCAATCATTATTTTAGTAATCTCTTTGCCGTTTGCTGTAATCTTACCATCAGAATCTACCTCAATGCCAGGGAGTTTTTTAAGAAGCTCTTCAAGCATATCACTATCTGTGGTCTTAAAAGAAGAAGCGTTGTATTCAACTGTATCTTTCTTAACAATAATAGGATTACCCACTGCTGATACTACAACCGAATTGAGTGTATTCAACTGCTCCTTAAGTTTTACCTCCCCCAGATCAATAACTCTATGCTCATCAAGGACTATGCTCTTGATGTAAGTTTCATACCCAAGATACTCAATTCTGAGAGAGTAGCTCCCCGGTATAATACCTCTTATTTCCGCCAGTCCTCTGGCATCACTTAGGGCGTATTTAAATGGTGTCTGCTCACCTACTTTAGTAACGGATGCCGTTGCAAATTCTACAGGAGTGCTCCGGAGACTATCGAGCACAACCACCTTGATCCTGATCTCCCTCTGCTCATCTTCTGCACGGACAAATGTTGACAATGCAAGGGAGAGAGCTAAAAACAAAAAAAACTTAGAGAAATTCATATAATTATTATACTATTAATTCGTTTTAAAATATTCACAACCCTTTGACAAACGAAAGGGCAAAAGGTTAAATGTGTTAGGAAAATTTATTTTATTCTGTCAGGATTGGCCTTGACAAAGGCATCCCACCCCTTACCAGATGAACCGCTTTTAATCTGACGCTGAGACTCATAATAGTGGCATAAAGCAACTGCCAAACCATCAGTAGCATCAAGAAAATCGGGAACATCTTTAGTTTTCAGGATATTGGTAAGCAATGCCGCAACTTGCTCCTTTGAAGCGGCCCCTTTTCCGGTTATTGATAGCTTTATCTTTCTGGGTGCGTATTCAAATACAGGCATATTTCTGTTTAGAGCGGCAGCAATAGCAGAACCCTGAGCTCTGCCAAGTTTAAGCATTGATTGAATATTTTTCCCGTAGAAAGGGGCCTCAACAGCAAGCTCATCCGGTTTATAATGCTCTATCAATTCAGTAACCTCAATGAAAATCTTTCTGATTTTTGCAAAGTGATCCTTCTCTTTTCTAAGGTCTACCACACCCATGGCAATATACTTTGGAGAGAGAGGGGTGCATTCAACCACTCCAAAACCCAGGATTTGAGTACCCGGGTCTATCCCCAAAATTACCCTGTTTGAAGACATTATTAAATAATCAGTTTATGATGTCAAATCCACAGTAACTTCTTAGAACCTCCGGAATGACAATTCCTTCAGGAGTCTGATTATTCTCAAGAAGAGCTGCGAGGATTCGTGGGAGTGCAAGTGAACTACCATTAAGTGTGTGTGCAAGAGCCGGTTTCCCGTTCTCGTCTTTATAACGAAGTTTTAATCTGTTTGACTGAAAAGACTCAAAATTGGATACAGAGCTCACCTCCAGCCATCTCTGCTGAGCTGCTGAATAAACCTCAAAATCGTATGTAAGAGCAGAGGTAAAGCTCATATCTCCACCACACAGTCTCAGAATTCTATATGGCAGACCCAGAGATTTTACCAGAGACTCAACATGAGCCACCATACCATCAAGAGCCTCATATGAATTTTCAGGGAGTGTAACCTGTACAATCTCCACTTTATCAAATTGGTGTAGTCTGTTAAGACCTCTGACATCTTTGCCGTATGAGCCGGCCTCACGTCTAAAACAAGGCGTGTATGCAGTCATTTTTACAGGCAGCTCCGCAGGTGCGAGAATAACATCCCTGAATATATTAGTGACTGGTACTTCAGCAGTAGGAATAAGGTAAAAGTTATCTAACCCCACATGGTACATCTGCTCCCCTTTGTCCGGAAGCTGTCCCGTACCGAATCCAGAAGCCTCATTAACCATAAGTGGCGGCTGAACCTCCAAATACCCTGCATTTGTATTCATATCAAGGAAATATGCGATAAGTGCTCTCTGGATTTTTGCACCCTTTCCCTTGTATACAGGAAATCCGGCCCCGGTAAGTTTTACTCCCAGGTCAAAATCAATTATATCATATTTTCGAGCCAGCTCCCAGTGTGGTATTGAATCTTTAAGAGCAGGAATTTCTCCGCCCTCCTTAACATTAAGGTTATCCTCCGCACTCTTTCCTTCAGGGACTGATGTATGCGGCAAATTTGGCAGCTGAACCAGCAAATCGTTAAGTTCCGCAGCAAAACCGTTCATCTTATCCTCGAGTACTTTTGACTCCTCTTTAAGTTGAGCAACTCTCTTTTTTGCCTCTTCAGCCTCATCTCTCTTACCGGACTTCATCAAAGCTCCTATCTCTTTGGCAAGAGAGTTCTGCTCAGCAAGCCTGGAATCAAGCTCAGTCTGTGAATTTCGTCTTGAAACATCAAGCGCGTTTACCTTCTGAATGATATCAGAAGCATCAAAATTTTTTACCCGCAGTCTCTCCAGTACCAGATCCGGCTGCTCTCTTAAAAG
>CAZPRX010000033.1:8872-9926 GCA_964588835.1 uncultured Muribaculaceae bacterium | reverse complement strand
TGAATAAGTTATAACTTCTGTCCATTTAGCAGTACCTGTATAAACTTCAGCATTTAGATATAATCTTGCAAGCAAAGTCCAAACAGCTCCTTGGTCAGCTCTTCCATATTCATTAGCTCTGGGAGCACTAATCTTAGATTCAATATCTAATAATTCCTCTTCTATATATTCAAATAAAGCAACCCTTCCAATCTGTTCTGGCATGTAACTTCCAATAGGATGTTCTTCAGTAATAAAAGGTGGGTTACCATAAGTATCTATGAGAATTGTATAAGCCAATGCTCTCATAAATCTTGCCTCTAACCTGTACTTCTCGACTTCCGCTTTAATAGATGTATGACCTCTCTCCTCAAGTTTTTGCTCAGTTGTCTGTTTCAAATACTCATTGGCAAGAGCTACTACAAACATTGATCTGTAATATACGCCGTCGATTGATTCGTTCTTTATGTCGCTCCAGGTGTTATTATTCATTTCTGGTACCCATGAGTCGTTTCCCCATCCATTTTTACATTCATCTGTAGTTACTACCTGAAGATTCCACAGACTTCTTAGAAATTGAGAGTTACCTGGATCTAAGCCTGTAATGTCAGTACTTCCTGCTCCATCCTGTCCTGAAACAGCTGTAACAGAATAAATTTTTGCAAGACCCTGCAGATAAGCTGCCTGATCCGCGTATGCTTTGTCTACCGTAAAGGTCTTATCATCCAGTGGCTTTGTATCAAGGTCTTTCAGACATGATGTAGCCAGGATTGAAATAGACAAAACTGCCAATATTATATTTATTTTTTTCATTATAAATCTTGCTTTAGAAAGTTAAATTCAATCCTAAGGTATATATACGAGGTCTAGGCCAGATATTGTTGTCAATACCCCATCCCTCAGGGTCCAAACCAGAGTACTTGGTAATTACAAATACATTCTGGACTGAGAAAGCCAATCTTCCTTTGATTCTTGATTTGAATAATTTTTTGAAGTTGTATCCAAAAGTAATATTATCCATCTTCAGGAATGAAGCGTCCTCGATAAAATAATCAGATTTAATTTGTTGAGGAGA
>CAZPRX010000033.1:7658-8843 GCA_964588835.1 uncultured Muribaculaceae bacterium | reverse complement strand
CTCCTTGAAAATCCTGTTCTGTTTACAACATCAACCATGTTAGTTAGGAATCCCTGGTTTGTAAAATTGTATGTAGTTGAATTACCGGCAGCAAAATCATTGAACATGTAGTTTCCGATGTTTGCTCTGATATTGAAACCAAGATCAAAATTTCTGACAGTAAACATATTACTTAAACCAAAATAGTATTTAGGTGCTGGACTATAATTTGTAAGATATCTGTCAGCCTCTGTAATTTGACCGTCTTTGTTTAAGTCAACTACAAGATTTTGTATTGGGTTACCCTCTGTATCATAAACTTGCTTATATGTGTAGAATGTGTTAGGAGCATTTCCAACGCTATGCATTTGGATAGTTCCGCCAGTTCCTGATGATACACCACCCGTAGGAATACCTACATAGTCAGGGTTGTTATTTGCAGTTAGCTTTGTTATTATTGTTTCATTCCAGGTACCATTAACACCGACTTCCCATATGAAATTTGGATTATCAATTGCAACGGCATTAACATTTAGCTCTATACCTTTATTCTCAAGATTACCTACGTTTGTTACAATCCTATTTGCAAAGTTTGTGCCTGCAGCTACATCTATCTCATTCAAAAGGTCGTCTGTTTTCTTCATGTATGCATCAAGAGATGCAGTTATCCTATTTCTGAAAAATCCAAAATCCAGACCGATGTTGTAAGATGTAGTCTCCTCCCACTTAATGTTCTCATCATAACCAGTTGGCTTTAATAGTGGATAGAATGTTGATCCAAACATGTAGTTTGAGTAAATTGTTGATTGATTATATAAAGCTATATATGGATAGTCATTTAGCCCCAAATCCTGTTGTCCTGTTACTCCATAACTAAGTCTTAGTTTCAGATCACTTATTGTCTTAGAATCTCTAAGAAAAGATTCTTTATTTATCTGCCATGCAAATGCCGCAGAAGGAAAAAGACCCCATCTGGTTGATGGTGAAAATCTTGACGATGCGCACCGCATCGACGGGCAGGGCGATATCTGCATCGCCTTCTCCGACCAGGGCCCGGGCATTCCGCCACAGGAGCTGGACAAGATCTTCCAGCCCTTCGTGCAGTCCAGCAAGACCCGCAACGGCTCGGGCGGCACGGGCCTGGGGCTGGCCATCTGCCGCAAGATCATCGACGCCATGGACGGCACCATCGTGGCCAGCAACCGG
>CAZPRX010000033.1:0-7648 GCA_964588835.1 uncultured Muribaculaceae bacterium | reverse complement strand
GACGAAGCATCATCTCTTAGTGTTAGTGTCAGAAGGTATCTATCTTTGAAAGTGTAATTCAATCGTCCGTAGAAAGAAATTAGATAATTTTCTGTAGGATATGTGGTCTCTTTCTTTACAACAGGGTTGGTTTCGTGATTTGACAACTCTTTACTGTAATCTTTTGAATAGAAATGCTGCCAAGAATAACCACCCATCACATCAATTTTTGAATCAAAAGATTCAAACTCTTTAACGTAATTTAAATAGAAATCGAGTACAGTATTACTCCTGGTGTTATTCCACTCAGTTTTTCTTCCAATTCCCTTGAAGTCAGCGTCCTTCCATGCCTGAAATGAATTCTGTCTAACTCCATTTGTTCCTTGACCTTTACCATAATCAAATCCTAAGTTAAGGTGAGCTCTGAGATCTGGTAAAAAATGCATCTTGTAGTCAAGTTCTAAATTCCCAATGTATCTGTTTGACTTACCATGATCAAACTTATCATATAGAAGAGAAAGAGGATTTGTTCCACTTAATGTATTTGGAAGTTGTGGTGTTCCCCAGTTGCTAAATCCGTTAAAAAGATCATAATTTATTGATCCATCAGGTTTATAGTTATAAACAGCCTTAGTAGGGTCAGCAAAAGCAGCAGATCCTACAGCTCCGCCATCTGCATAAATATTATTATTTACAACTGCTTTAATGTTTCCAACTACTTTCAAGTGGTCATCAAAGAAAGACGGAGTTAGGTTCAAACCAGCTGTTAACCTGTCATATGATGAAGTTTTAAGAGTACCTTTTTGATTGTTATAACCTAATGATACTCTATATGGAATATTCGCCAAAGTTCCTGATAATGAAAGGCTCTGATCAGTTGCAAGTCCTAGTTGATAAATTTCTTTTTGCCAATCGGTATCCTCAGTTCCTAATAGAGCGTATGCCGCAGCACCCGTTGTTGTATTCTGAGGGAATGCTTCAAGTAACTTTGCAGTAAAATCCTCTGCATTGAGAGATTTTATTGTTTTTGTATTCTGATTTACAGAATAAGTAGAGTTGTAGTCAATTTGGAATTTTTTAGTACCCTTCTTGGTAGTAATAATAATAACTCCGTTTGATGCACGCGCACCATAGATAGCTGCAGCTGAAGCATCTTTTAGAACCGTGAAAGTCTCAATATCTGATGGGTTAATTGATGCCAGGCCATTTTTCATACCTGGAGCAGCATCGTTTGATATTGGGACGCCATCAATAACAATAAGTGGATCGTTACTCGCTCTTAGCGAGGCACCTCCTCTAATCCTTATTTGTGACCCAGATCCAGGACTACCATCACCAGGCGTAATTTGAACTCCGGCTACTTTACCGATTAAAAGTTCCTGTGGAGCAGTAACAGCACCACGGTTAAGAAGCTCTGGTTTAATTGCAACAATAGATCCTGTAGCATCTTCTTTTCTAACCTGCCCATATCCAATTACAACTATCTCAGACAGGAATCTTGCATCCTCATCCAATCTTACAGTTGTAACCTGATTTGCAGGAATTTCCCGTGTTTCAAATCCCATATAGGTAAATACCAGTATAGAATTTTGCGAACTCACATTGATAGCGAACTTACCATCCAAATTGGACTCAGTTCCGTTTAGTGTGCCTTTTTCAACAACGGCAACGCCAATCAATGGAGCGTTTTTTGAGTCAACAATGGTTCCCGTTACCGAGAATCTTTGCTGAGCGAAAATATCTGAATCTGTTATAATGAACAGAATAGATATTATCAATAGTAATCGCTTCATAAATTTTAGTTTAAGAAATTAATAATTGGTTATCTTTTAAATATTCTAAGTTGTACTAAATCATCTTTATCTTCAACAAAAATAACTGTTGCTGAAGCTATAAGTAGAAAAACACCTGCAATTATAATTGCGTAAATTGCTTGTGAGTCATAAAGCCTTTTAACAATAGGCCCACCAATAATTCCATTGATAATCTGTGGGAGCGTAATAAAGAAATTGAATATACCCATGTAAATACCCATTTTCTTTGCTGGTAAAGAACCGGCAAGGATTGCATAAGGCATGGCTAATATACTCCCCCATGCAATTCCAATTCCAATCATCGGAATAAGAAGCATAGTTGGATTAGTAATAAAATAAAATGAGATAAGGCTAATACCTCCAAAAAACAGAGATACAGAGTGCGTTAGTTTACGTCCAATTTTCTTGGCTATAGCAGGTAATAAAAGAGCATAAATAGCTGCCACTAAGTTATAAACACCAAATATTATACCTACCCAGTTAGCCGCATCTTGATATGTAACAGATGAGGAATCATTGATGTCAGTGCCATAAATATGAACAGCTACTGCCGGCGTTGAAAATACCCACATTGAAAACAGGGCAAACCAGGAGAAAAATTGCACAAGCCCAAGCTGTTTCATTGTTTTGGGCATTGCTGCAAAATCACTAATAATTTCTACAAACCCATTTGTTTTGTTCACCTCTTTTACCCCATTTTCAGGTGGATATTCCTTTGTTTTCACTACAGTCCAGATAATTGAGGATATCAAGACAGCTGCTCCAATGTAAAAAGAGATTACAACGTTATCAGGAACAGATCCCTGAATAGCAGATTTCTCCACACCAAACCATTCAGCAAGAATGTATGGAAGCCATGATCCTATAACAGCACCTGTTCCTATAAGAAAAGTCTGTATTGAGAATCCTAAAGTCCTTTGGTCAGATGGTAGCAAATCTGCAACTAAAGCTCTAAATGGCTCCATAGCCACATTTATAGAAGCATCCATTATCATCAGCATTCCAGCTCCCACCATCATTGCAGGTAAAAAAGAGGCAAGGATTTGAGAATTTGGCATGATAACTAGAGCTATCGCAGCGAATATTGCTCCAAAAAGAAAATATGGTCTTCTTCTTCCTAGTTTGGTCCAGGTTTTATCACTGTAGTGCCCAATTATCGGTTGAACTATCATACCTGTTAAGGGTGCTGCTATCCAGAACCAAGAAAGATGCTCAACATCTGCACCAAAAGACTGTAATATCCGGCTTGCATTTGCGTTTTGTAAAGCAAATCCAAACTGAATGCCAAGAAATCCAAAGGTCATATTCCAAATATCCCAAAAGGACATTCTTTTTTGCTTCATAATTTTATATTATTTCTATAAAAATATGATAATATGATACAATAATATGACCTACTCCGACGAACAGTCAGAATTGCAGGATGAAATGCATGAAAATTGTTTTGAATTGTCTTTACTTCACATCAGAACCTTCAAGCCATTCCATAAACTGATTTACCCTAGCTCTGCTAACGAAAATTTCCTCGTTGTGTGGTGGATTTAGATGAACTTTTAATCTAGAGTTAAAGTGCTTGGTAATGTGCTCTATAGAATTAACACTAGCAATACAGGATCGTGAAAGTTTAAAGAAAAGATTTGGATTAAGCTGCTCTTCAATTGCATCAAGTGATAAATCAGTTAACATCTTTCTTGAGTCCTTAGTAACTATAATGGTAGACTTATTTTCCGATATGATATAAGCAATATCAGTAATATTAATTATGAAAATTTGAGTTCCTAACTTCACTGTAAACCTTTGTTTGAAAACTTTTGATGAAGATGTAATTTTGTTGACAATTTGCATTGGTATAACAAAATTTTCTCTCATTTTTATACACCTTTCAACTGATTTAATGAACGAACTTTCATCTAAGGGCTTAAGTAGATAATCAATACTATTAACACGGAAGGCTTCAATTGCATAACTTTCATATGCTGTAGTAATAATCACACACGATGAAATTTCAACAATTTTAAAAAGCTCAAAACATACTCCATCGGATAATTCAACGTCCATAAAAATAAGATCTGCAGTATTATAATTCAACCATTCAGCAGCTGATGTAACTGAAGTTAAAACACCAACTATTTGAAAACTAGGGAAGTTTTTTTCGATTAATTTCCTTAATTGTATTTGTGCAGGTATCTCGTCTTCTAGAATTAGTATTTTCATAAATTTTCAATTATTGGGAGTTGAACCTTGAAAAAATCGGCTCCTGAAGTAATAATAATATCTCGGTTAAAAAGATATTTATACTGACTTTTAATACTTTTTAATCCAAATCCACTTGATTCTATTGTTGCTATTCTTAGCTGGAGGTTATTTTTGACAATTACTGAATCATCAAATACGTAAATTTTTATTATAAGTGGACACTCTTGACATACAGTGTTGTGTTTTACGGCATTTTCAACAAGCATTTGAAGTCCTCCTGGTACTATATAGGAATTTAAAAACTCATCCGGGATGTCTAAATTTAAAGATAAACCGTCTCTGAATCTCTCCTTAAGAAGTTCAAAGTATTGTTTCACAAACTGTACCTCATCTATAATTTTAACTGCAGGTTTATCTTCATTATTAAGTAAATATCGATAAACAGAAGAGAGTTTTCGTACAAAATCACTTGCTCTCTGCTGATCTTCGAATATCAAATAATCCAATACATTTAAACTGTTAAAAAGAAAATGTGGATTTAGTTGATTTTTAAGTTGTATATACTGGTATCTTGCTTTATTCTTCTTCCCAATTTCAATTTTAAGTGCTTTTTGCTGCTTATTTGTGTAATATGAGTAAATGTGCAACATTGAAATAATTACCAAATTAAAAACAAAGCTTGAAAAGAGTGTTAGATTAAAATAGATATCATTAAGAAAGGTAGATCCTTGAACACTATTCCATACCGGTACTCTTATCCATAAAGCAGAGAGAAAACCAATTAATAAAGAAGAAATAAACGTAATAAATATTTTTTTATATGCACTCCTATCGCTTATATATCTATTAGCATAGTAAACAATTGCAAAGTCTACAAAAAGCATTAATAACGTTAATGGATAATTTGAAAGGAGTTTAATAAGAAATTTTCCAAAAGTAAGGTTTAAATTCTCCTGGAACATTGGCATAAATTCCTGAAAAATTACTCTAAAACCAAGCACAAATAAGGCAAGAGCAGAAAATTCTATAACTCTTCTTAATGAAAAACTTTTCATTTTCTGATGAGTCGCTTTCTTAAAATGAAAAATACCATCCATCCTAAAATTTCTGTTACAGCGAAAGTTGCAAGGACATGAGTAAACACCTCGTTTATGGGAATTAAAATTGCAATCAAATCTGCACCCTTGGTCCCAATATAAAACCCTGCCAAAAGAGAAAGTAGTGAAAGTGAAACAAAAACATCTGTTGTACCATTGAAAAAATTGATAAGTATAATAATCATCAACAGTGTAAGAATTGTTAGAAAAATACCATCATCAATTCCATATGAAAGTAATATAAAGCATACTAAAGCGTGAGTAATTGCAAATAAGTGAACAATAATATTTACAATTTTCAAATCACGATTTTTCTCTCCTGTAGACTTAAAAACAGATGGTTTCATTTAATTTTCAACTATATGTAAATATATAAAATATTCTCCGATTAAGGTTTATTGAAAAAAATAAATTAGGTTTGCCATAGGATACATTTTTAGAAATATTGATTTATGAAGACGGAAATATCATTTGAAATAAGCTATAACACTAAGCCAGGTGAGGATATTTATATTATTGGGGATGTTCCAGAACTAGGATCCGGCAAAACTGAATCTGCCGCTAAAATGGAATATTCAGATGGGAAGTGGAAATTATCAATAAATCCAGAAGATTCATGCCCTTTTACATATTCTTACTTTCTGAAAGACTTACATGGTAAGATTCTTCCTGAAGCTGGGACATCAAGATATTTTGCAAATCAACAATTTCGAAAGATTCAAGTTTATGACCAATGGATTCCCTTTTCAGATGAAACACCTTTCCTGTCAAATGCATTTAGAAATATATTCTACAAAGCTGGGAATCTTGTTGATTTCGTTTATGATGAATTAGTTATAACATGTTCTGCAAATAATATATCAGAAGACTATATTTTGTGCATAACAGGAAGTTCTACAATATTAGGTAATTGGGATGAGAGCTCTGCGATTGAGATGTTAAGAGGAAAAGGTGGAGTTTGGTATGCTCTATTCAAAAAAAATGATTTATCACCTTTTACAGAATACAAGTTTCTCTTAAAAAACATTAAATCAGGAATCTATTTATGGGAAGAGGGGTTGAACAGACAACTTCCTGATTATATTAACAACGATGAACATGAATCGATAATAGTTAATAATTACAAGATAAACTTAGCTGCTGAAAAACAACGGTATGCAGGGACAGCTATACCAGTATTTTCCTTGAAAACTCAACATGGTTGTGGTATAGGAGAGTTTCTTGATATGATACCATTTGCTGATTTACTAGAGAAAACTGGTCAGAGGGTTTTGCAAATCCTTCCTGTTAACGATACAACTATGAATAACACATGGGAAGACTCTTACCCATACGGAGCAATATCCATCTTCGCACTTCATCCTCTCTACATAAATTTACTGGAAGCCGGAAAAATCAACGACGATTCATACAATGAAATATTTAAAAAAGAGTCAGCAAAACTTAATTTATTAGAAGAGATTGATTATGATTCAGTTGCGGAACTCAAATGGGATTATCTAAGGAGATTGTATGCACAAGATGGTGTTAAGACTCTATCAACGAAAAAATTTATTACGTTTTTTAATAAAAACAAATATTGGTTAGAACCCTATGCTCTTTTCTCCTATTTCAGAGATAAATTTGGAACAGCTGATTTCTCAAATTGGGGAAGTTTCAGAACATTTAGTAATGAAATTTTAAACTCTTTTACTTCAAAAGATAGTAAGATCTATAAAGAAATTGCACTTTATTACTTTATTCAGTTTCATCTTGATAATCAGCTTAGAATTGCGCATGAATATGTTAATTCTAAAGGAATTATATTGAAAGGAGATATACCTATTGGTGTAAATCGAAATTCAGTTGAAGCATGGTATGAACCCCAATACTTTAATTTTAACGGACAGGCAGGTGCTCCTCCTGATGATTTTTCTATAAAGGGTCAAAACTGGGGTTTTCCAACATATAATTGGGAAAACATTGAGAAAGAGGGGTACGAGTGGTGGAAACGTAGATTTAGAAAAATGGCTGAGTATTTTGATGCTTACAGAATTGATCACATACTTGGGTTCTTTAGGATTTGGGAGATTCCATCAGACGCAATAGATGGGTTATTAGGTTACTTTAATCCATCTTTACCATACTCTGCCGATGATATTCGATCATTAGGATTTAATTTTGATTACGACAGAGATTGTTTCCCATTAATAAGAGAATATATACTTAAAGAGTATTTTAAAGATGACTACAAAGTTGTATCAGACATCTTTATGGATAATATTGGCTGGGATACATATAAGTTTAAATCTATCTACTCAACTCAGAGATCTATTGAACGATTCTTTATAAAAAGCCCTAAATCAAAACTAATTAAATATAAGGAGACTCTTTTTTCTTTAATATCGGACGTTTTATTCATACAAGATCCTTACGATCATAATAGATACCACCCAAGAATATCTGCTCAGTTTACAAAATCTTACTCCAACCTTAGTCAAGAATCAAAAGATGCATTTAATAGGATCTACAATCAATATTTTTATCATAGAAATGATGGTTTCTGGTATGGTAACGCAATGA